>JBOFQC010000270.1:0-9975 GCA_051660725.1 Thermoguttaceae bacterium | reverse complement strand
TGAGTGGGCATGCCAAGCATTTCGGAGTAGATTTATCACAAAAATCGCGCCCAATTTGCACCAAATGTGCCTGAAAATCGTTAAAAAGCCGAGAATTTTGCGAAAATTCACGCTGAACGAGCTGCTGAATGTCACGTTCTTTGGCTCGGGTGCCAATTATTCCGTGCCGCAGCAAAATGCGATGAGTAAACTTGTCAACGGAGTAAACGGCAAAATTGCCCGCATAAAGTAGAATATTATTTACCGTTTGGAGGCCGATCCCTTTTATTTCCAGAAGCTGACTCCTAACGGTTTCAATATCCTGAGCGAAAAACTTTTTCAGGTCGTAACCAAAAGAATCGTAAAGAAATTCGGCAAACTCTTTCATTGCCGGTGCCTTGCGTTGCTGAAAGCCGACACTACGAATCTGCTGTTCAATTTCCGTAATGTCGGCTGAGCGAAGCCAGTCGAAATTCAGTTTCTTATTCAACTTCAGCGAATCGAGAACCCGAGCCACATTCTGCCACTTTGTGCCGGGCACAAGCAACGCCCCAAAAATCACCTCAACGGGGTTGTCAGGCCACCATTCCTGCCGCTGCACATTTGCGTAATAGGCACAAACGCAGTCTAACATTTCCTGGAGTACTGACATATTTAAATGAATGAATTGAAGTTAGATTGGGTAAAGCTGGCAAAAAGTAACACGTAGCGAAGTTGGGTATGAGATAATTCAGCAAATCGTATACTCTATTTATATGCAGCGAACATGTCTCGAACAGTTGCAACGCTTTTCTTGAAAACTTCGTCGGTTTTCATCGTGTTTGGAGTGCCATTTTCAGCGGCCTGTTCAAGCACAATATGCGGTTTCTTCCCAAGTTTTGCGATGTAATCGGCTACCCACTTGTAATTAATATCGCCGTCTCCGAACAATTCGGTCCACACACCGTCTTTGGACTGCCTCAAGTGCAGCTCAACGACGCGGTCACCGTACAATTTAGCGTGGTCGTAAGCAGAAACAGCTGAGTTGCCGCTTGCCCGGTACGACCAATGCACGTCGAAACAAAGCCCCAAATTCTCCGGTTCTGTGCCGCAAAGCAAGTGGTGAAACTCCCGTGCCGCAAAACCAAGCTCCGATGTGTGGTAATGAAACGCGAGCTTAACGCCGTGTTTACGTAACTGTTCACCGAGCTTGTTCATGTTTTTAGATTGCAAAATCAGCTCGTCGTCCGTTTTTCCGTCTTTTGCTGCCGGGTTGATGACAACTACTTTTGTGCCGTATTCAGCCGCTTTTTTTGCCGCTTTAATTACTCTTTCCATTTCGGCATCGGCGGCGTCTTTGTCGTGCAGATTTGCGCTCATGTAAATTGACCGCATTTCCATTTTGTTCTTTTTCAACGCTTTGCCGAAAAATTCCGAGTCGGCTTCGGTGTTTATCATCGGTTCCAAACCGTCCGCCCCGACTTCTCGCATTTCGGTAAGGCATTTGTCGAGATTCTGCATAAAATCGACCCCGTCCCGTCCGAAATAAGAACCGGCTGTGTACTGGTTAATTGTGACATGTAATCTGTCAGTCGGAGACGCTTGTTCAGCAGCGAAAACGGCTGTTCCTGCATTGCCCGACCCATTACTATTTAATATTGAGTCACTTTTTCCAAGAACGGAAGCTACCGTAAGTGAACCAACTGCGGTGCGTAAAAAATTTCGTCTTTTCATTATATATACAGGGGACGGTTTAAAATTCCCGTCTAAAATGGTTAAGCCATGCAACGCAAGGCGTTTTTAGAAGCCGAAGTAAAATTCAGCATAATCAGTTCACAATATATCATTATAGTTTAAAACTGGAAATATCAACAGTTTCTTCGCCACCCTTTTCACCAATTGCAATTTCAACAGGAGAGGTGTTGGGCATAGAAAATTCTATAGGTATTTCGCGTGGAAGAGATCTAATTTCCACAGCTCGGTTCTCCTTGTACGCCATCTGTTCATCAAGAGAAAGTTTTTTATATTCTTCATCAGATAGTGTTTCCGGTAGAAATGGTTCTTTAATCAGTCGAACTGAATAACTGCCGGCAGGGGCACCTTTTTTTTCGTACGAACCGTAAACTGTTTTCATTACAGCGCGACCACTTTTGTCAGTTGTTCCGTTAACCGTCCAACCTCCTTGTCCTGATTTAAGTGTAATAGCGACTTGAACTTCATCTATTGGTTTTCCGTTATCCAAGACAACAATTGACGCAGGCACCAATTTTGGCAAATCTTTCGGTGCCCTGCTACAGCTTGGCATAACGATCAAAAGTACCGACGACAAAAACAACAAACTTATTTTTTTATGTGACATAAGTATCAATGATATTAGTTTATTAATAACTGTACTGTATAATTTATAATTGACCGAAACCCCGGCTCTCCGCCCTGAAAGGGCGCAATAAAAAACAAAATCAACACCGCACCACACCATTTACCTTGCCCTTTCAGGGCGGCTGGCCGTGAGGGGCCTTGTGACCCAGGGCTACGCCTCCGGGTAGTAACACTTCGGCTAACCCTAGGCTAAGTATTATGCCCTTTCAGGGCGTAGGACGATTACAGGGTCAGGACACAGTGTATTATTCCGACAAATGGAAAATAGGTTATACAGAACAGGTAATCGCAAAATTATTTTGATAATAAGCTCTACAAAGGAGTGGAAGATTCGCCACCATTTCGTGAACCAAAAGCTCCCCAAATGCCATACGGCGAAACTCCAGACATTGAATAATTGTCGACTGCAGTGCTAAGACCTTTAGTACCCGGCGTTACACAGTTTACTGTTTCTGAAATAAAACGCACTGAACCATCTCCCAGCCCGACATTTACGCCGCCTGTGTGCATACTGCTTGCCGAAATTAAAGTTGCTTGATGTGACCACCACGCAATTCCAGAAGCTGCACCGGAGCAACTAGGCGCATTGGGAGGAAGAACTGTTTGTACTGTCGAAAAAGTATCCCAGGCATCTCCCCATCTGGTGCCGATAAATTGACCATCAGCCATTCCATTTGAAGAACGTGTTTGGTTACCGCTTATTTTCATATCCAAGCAGAGTTGTGGAACACGGCTTTCCCAGTTTCCTGTATTATTCCAGTCAGGAGCACTTGCCGTTGGAATTGCCGCGACGGCCCCTTTTACCGGGGCTTCCGTCATGCGGTTATTATTAGCAGCCGCAGTCGCAACCTCGGCGAATAACATTGTGTTACTTGTTCCATCCTGTATTGAGCCCATAGCACATTTCCAGTTGTCACCATTTCCGAAAATACCTCGTCTAACATCACGAGCGCACCAGTTTGTCCAGGCATCACCAGAACAGCCATGGTAATTCAATCTGCGTCCCTGATCGAAAACGCTATCTTTGTTAGGGTCTGAAGGGCATAAAAAATATGAAATACTTACACTGTACGGAGAAGGGCTACCGTTAATTGTCGTCTTGTCATCATAAGGATGTGGGCCCGTATCTGTAGTTATAATAGTACTAATTAAGTCATATAAAGCATTTTGTTCAATAAATGGCAAAAGCAAAGGAGCGAAACCTATTCGCCAACGACGTTCATTTGTATTATATTGTTGAAAAATTGCCGCATTACCGTTACTGGGAAAATGATTATGCGCATCATGGAAATTATGACAACCAAGCGATAATTGTCTAATGTGATTTGAACATTGCATACGGCGAGCAGCCTCACGGGCTGCCTGTACTGCTGGAAGAAGAAGTGCAATTAATATACCAATTATTGCAATTACAACTAACAGTTCGACCAAGGTAAAACCAACGGTCACGGTTTCTCTTGTTTTTGATTTTTGGATAATCTTGTTTTTCGTCATGTCATTTTAAAATTTAAATTATAACGTATTAATATTGCCATACCGATTTTGGCATAGCTAAAAAACAGCTCAAAAATTTTGCGCTGACCTATAATAAAAATATAACGAAAATGAACAACAGAAACAAGCCATTTCGGGAAATTAGAAATGGCTGTTTGGGGGATGCCCATCAGGCGGTTTAATGTACCCAGCCAAAAGCCCACCAAGCGTAGGCAATAGGTGCTGCAAGAAGAAGCGAATCGAAGATGTCTAAAAAGCCGCCCAAACCGGGCATCCAACGGCTGGAATCTTTCCTTTTTACGTCACGTTTAATTAGTGATTCGGCCAAATCACCGAGCGCACCGCTAGCGGCAACCACTATTCCAAACGAGAGCCAGCCGAAAATTGTAGAAGGCGTCGCCTCTGCGTGAATGAAACTGGTGCTGAACGCAAGCGGTTTAATGTGATTGAACCATAACCACGATCCGAAAACCGCGAACACAATTCCACCAATTGTTCCTTCAATTGTTTTGCCTGGACTGATGCCGGGCACCATTTTATGTCTGCCAAACAGGTGTCCAACGGTGTACGCTCCGGTGTCGCACATCTTGGTAACCACTACTAAAGAGAGTACCGCCGCGATTCCAAACGCCATTCGCAGCTGGACAATGAAGCAAGAAAGCAATCCAATGTATGTAATCGCAAAGACCGCACCGGCCAAATTAACCGTTGTGCCGCCTGGTTTTGAATATCGGTGTATTTCACCAGCAAACGCTATCATTATTCCAATAGCAAGTGCAAGTAAAGTCCAAACACTTGCCGTAGCCGCCCAATTCCAGCCGTCTTCCGAAAGCGGACCGACAGGTATGTCGCTCATGTAGCCTTCAAGTACGCAAGCGAGCCAGCAGAAAAAGGTCATGCCAATTGTACCACTGTAAACCGTCGAGCGTCTTGGATGTAAACCGCCTGCAGCCAGTAATTCGAGAACTTCCGAGCATAAGAAACATATAGTTATAAGGAATAAGGGCATGAGAACGAGTCCCCGCACCTTGAACCAGTCGGCAACAAGCATGTCTGAATATGACAAGATTCCGATTCCAACAACTACTGGAATTCCAATACAAAGCCGCCAATAAAGCATTTCATTAATTCGTAATTAAAAAGATAAAGATACTGCCTGCAGTATATAAATAGTTCAACAAGGGGGTATTCTACGACTTTTTCGCAGTCCACGCAAGCCGGTTCAATTCTTTTGCCGAAACTCAAACAAAGATTTTACTCGTCATTTTCTATTTCTAACAGTTTCTATAAAGACGCGGATGTTTCCGCTCGGCGTTTCTGCCGGCAGTGCGCACCCTGCTCCGATTACAAGTCCGTTTGTGTTGCTGTTTTCGGTAAATATATCAAGAACGGTTTCGGTGTTCTTTCGAATGATTTCGGGAGTTCCGTGACAAAAAACGCCGGACGGGTCGATGACACCAAAAACAACCGAACGGTTTCTCAGCAGTTTTCGGGCAAGTGGAATATTGGTCTTGTAATCAATTTCAAGCCCGGCAAAACCAATGCTTGCCAAGTCTTCGAGAATTAAATCGGTGTTACCGCAAATATGACACACCGTTTGTATTCCTCGGTTTCGCAGTTCGTCAGCCAACCGTTTTTGGAACGGAGCCGCGAATTTCCGGTATAACTTCGGTGAAATCAGGTCGGGGCCGCAAAAACTGTCACCGAAACTGGTAATGTCCGCACCGGCTTCTTTTACCATAAGATGAAACTGTAAATGGACTTGAAAACAGCGTTCAATAAGTTCCAGAAGTGGTACCGAACGGGTTTCGTCAAGCATATCAATCATCATGTTTGTCGTACCGTAAAGCGACATTGCCAAACTGAACGGCCCCTGATCGGCATTGCCTCGCAGAAAACCGTCATTGCCGAGTTCGTGGTGCATTAAAGAAATCGCTTCCAGATAATCCTGAATTCTTGCGTCATTTTTTAGCTTCTCCGGCTGGACCATTTCGATTACTTCTTCGAGCCGTTCAGCTGCCGGTGCCACCACTTTAGCTGGTAAATCTTCAGGAAAATCAGTTGGAGCGCCAAGTGCGAAAGCCTCCAAAGCCGTGTCAACGTCGGTTACGATACCGTCCAGTTCGTACTTGTTGTACGCCTGTAAAAACGCAGTTGCTATTGTTTGCGGACTTGAGCGAAACTGCTGCATTGTCATGCCCGCTTCCCGCACTGCCGACATCAGGTTGTGCAACATTATTGGCACCGGTTTGGTGCTATGCCCTTGTAAAACTTCAGCGATTCGGTTCATGTAAAGCGGATGTAAGAGACGGGAAACAGTATTGGTAGTCCAGTTTCTCCGAAACTGGAGCGACTTTCGGAGAAAGTTGCCTACCTTAATGATTACATACAGGCGTATTTTGATCAACCGAATTATTTTGCTGGTTTTGGCGTTTTGAATTCCCAGCCGTCACGGAACTTCGGTTTATAAAAAGCGTTTACTGCTTCTGAATCCGTTTTCATCGTTTCTGGATTCCAGTTCGCTTTTTTGACACCAGCACGGTGCATGTTTGCGGCGACGATTATCGCTTCGGTATACGGTGCGGCATATTCGAACCGACATTCGCATTTTTCCGGTGCATTCGCTTTAATGGCGTCAATCCATTGTTTGTGGTGCCCGACACTTGCCGGATAAGTTTGTGCCGGCGGTTGGAAATCCGCGAATTTTTCCTTTGGAAATAACGTGTGGTAACCGTAATGCACTTGCAACGCTCCTTTCGGACCGATAAAAAGCACACCGGACGGCGTCGACGGGTCGTAAAGTTCTTTGGCGATTCCTTCAGGGCGCCGTTTTCCGTCATACCAGTTTATTTTATATTCGTTACCGTTTTTATGTTTGTGCGTCCAGGTTACATGCAAATTATCCATGTTGTACAACGGATGCGGTTCCGGTCCGTCAACTTCGATGAGAGTTGGCGGTGTGGTGTCAAGAGCCGTCCACATCAGGTCAATTGTGTGCGGTCCCATACCGGAAATCCAGCCGTTACCGGAGTGCCAGTACCCGTATTTGCTGAACGAAAGCCATGACTCATGAAATGGAAAAAACGGACTCGGACCAAGCCAAAGATCGTAATCCAAAGTTTCCGGTACTGGCGTTTCCCCAACAGGGTCTTCGGTTGGAACATAAGTTCCGTCGCACCAGTTATGAACTTCAGTGATCTCATTCGGGGCACCAATGGCACCACTTCTGATAAGCTCAATTGCCCGATAATAATGGAACGGCGCCCAAGAACGGACTTGCGTGCCGGTTTGCGTACAAAGTTTTTTCGCTTTGGCCCAATCTGACATTTGCCGTACTTCCCAGAGTGAATTGGCGAGCGGCTTTTCACAGTAACAATGCAAACCGCGACTCATCACGTCACATGCGATTATTCCGTGAGTGTGGTCGAGCGTTCCGATTAAAACGGCGTCAAGTTTGTCCGCTTTTTTATCAAGCATTTCACGGTAATCTTTGAAGCGGTGTTCAACTTCGTACAAATCTGACTGACGCGACAGAGTATTCGAATCGACGTCACAGAATGCGAGTAACTTTTCCGACCCTTCGGTTTCTGATACCATCTCGGCAATATTTGCACCGCCGCGTCCGCCGATACCGATAACCGCAATGTTAAGTTTCGAGTTCGGGCCTTTAGCTTTAAGCAGTGCAGGTGCCGCCAATGACGTCGCCGCAGCAACCGCGACGCCGCTTTTTATAAAATTTCTTCGTGAAGTTTTCATGTTAGATTAGACGTTAGGTGACCAGGTGACCAGGTGAACAGGTGAACAGGTGAACAGGTGAATAGGTGAATAGGTGAACAGGTGAACAGGTGGGAAGCGAGCCGACCGATTCACGCCTCGACGGCAGGTCGCGGGAGGCGGTTTACTTCACGCGAAGTGGTATGCTTGACAAGGTCCCCTGCTCACCTTATAACCTGTTCACGTTTAACCTTTTCACTTATTTTGGTATTTTGTCCATTCGGATTTTTTTGTGGCGTCGTCGGACGAGCCGTTGTGGAGCCAAATCCGGTAATTAAGCGTAAGTGTTTCGTCTTTTTTTAGCGTGAATCTGGTTTTCGCTTTTGGAAATGTCGGCTGGAACCAATTAATTTCCGGGTACGCGACATATTGGCCCGGATAGTCCGGGTTAGTCGCCTTTTCGAAAATTGTCCACTCGGTTTTTTTTTGTGTTTTTTCGTTTTTCCATTTGGCAAACACCCACGCCGGATTTGGTGTCACCGACGTTTTAACAGATGATTCGGATGTTTTAGCAGATACCACCGGTACGTTGGTGTCAACGGATTCAGTCGGTTTAACGGTTTCAGCCGGTTCTGGCGTGTCGGCGAAAAAACCGCTTTCGTATTCCGGCAGTGACGCCATTCTGATATTCAGCCCGCCGTAAAATTCGGTGCCACGCCGTGCAAGGGTTACTTCGTCAACCAAGCTCGTGAACTCGAATTGCAGATCAATGTAACGTCCGTTATCTTTTTTGGGGGACACGGTAATTGTAACCTTTTCATTTACAATGGGTTCGGAATCTTTCCAATTCCAAACGTTTTCGGCGGTGAGTACACATTGTTCGTCTTTGATTTCACCATTTATTTTCCCGGTTGGTCTGGCGAAAATGTTTTGTAACGCGTGTAAGTCGGCAAATTCATCTTTGTACCCAACCTCCGGCCACGCCCAGTAAATGCCCCGGTGATGCGCGTGATCCTGTGCCCAATCTTTAGTGATTGGTTCACCTTCCAAATCGAACAACGGATGAATGTAATCGCTTCTTGGCACCGCGTAAATCTGACCGTGTTGTAATTTTTCCAAGTATCCGTCCGGTAACTGCACCGTCTCGTAATTGTACTGCAACACGGGCTTTCCGTCTTCTTTGAACACGTATTGGCCGGCTGCGTCTTTATCAATTGTAAACTCCGCAAAAGCCGAAACTGAAAGAACTGTAAACGAAATTAAAGCAAAAAAGTATTTCATAATATAGCAGGTGAACAGGGGACCTGCCGTCCAGGCAAAACGCTTTGCGTGAAGTGTTCCGCCTTCCGTTGGTCGGCTGTTATAAATGGTGAACAGGGGACCTGCCGTCCAGGCAAAACGCTTCGCGTGAAGTATTCCGCCTTCCGTTGGTCGGCTGTTATAAATGGTGAACAGGGGAGCTGGTGAACAGGTGATTCGAATTTATCTTGAGCCTGACGCCTACTTGGCATAACATTCCAGAGCGTCGAAAACAACTTCGTGAGAAAGCACGGCGTCACTTAAAGAGCAGTGCGACTCGACGTCAGCGTTTATGCAGTCGACGAAATGGTCGATTTCCGCTTGGAACGGGTGGTGCGAAACATTACTCGAATCGGGCAAAATTGTCGGAATTTCAATCCAATCGGTCTGCCCGGGAAACGCATCGCTCCAAATACGGTTGTCGAAAACGGAACCGCGTTCTCCGAAAATCCTGATCGGAAATCGGTACGGCATCACCGACTCGGCATTGACGCAAACCTTTGCTTTCGCACCATTTGAGAACTCAATAATAATGATTTCGAGTCCGTCGTACTCCATTGGTGGCGCGTCTTCCCGCCACGTATTTGTGATCGGATTATATTCGCGGGTTTTACCTTTTCGGAACCCGCCACAAAACGCATGTACCTTTGTTGGCACCGCTGCCCGATTCGGTTCGGTAGTCGCAAGCCAACGAGCGGCGTCAATTGCGTGACAGCCGGCAACGAGTGATGCGCTGACGCCTTGCTTGATTGTTCTCGCGTCATTCCAACCACCCCACCAGCTGCCGTTGTAACTCATGTAATCGACTTCGACGTAATAAGGATTACCAAGCGTTCCGTCAGTGAGGAATTTTTTCAACAGAACGAGTAGCGGATTCCAACGGAGCACGAAACTTACAACGGTTTTCACTTTCGCTTTTTCAACGGCGTCACGCATTTTGTAAAGCTCGTCACGAGTCGTTGCCGCTGGTTTTTCGATTACGATATTTTTTTTCGCGGCCGCAATTTCCAAAACGTTCGGGCAATGCAAATGCTGCGGTGTACAAACGGATACAATATTAATCGCTTGATCGGACAAAGCCGATTTCAAATCGGAATAAATTGCTATTTCATTCGTATCAACAGATTCGCG
>JBOFQC010000269.1:0-1516 GCA_051660725.1 Thermoguttaceae bacterium | reverse complement strand
CAGCTGTGCAAGTACCGGCTATTCCCCCACCTACGACTACCAGATCAAATGGCTTCTCGTTTGCAGCCCCCGCTAATGGTGCCACGTCTGGAAGATTCAATGCGGCACGGCGCAATTTGGCAAGTGCCGCAAACTCTTTGTGCGCATCGTTTGGCGGAATAAAATCCGGATCAGAAGAGAAACATATTGCATCAACGCGTCCGTCAAACCCTGTCAAATCCTGTAATGTGAGTTTTGTTTTCAAACTATCATGTGCGTTTTCGTCTCCACCAATGAAAACTTCACCTCCGTAATGCCAGTCCCAATCGTTCCCGGTTGTTCCGAAAATAGTCGGAATGATTTTATCGTTGATGGCAAGTTGAAATTTTCCCGGTGCATGCTCGGTTGTCCAAGGAGCAACCCAGTTTCTTGTTCTAACGTAAACGGAGTATTTGGCCCGCTTCGGAAATTCAACATAAGTGTGGGCATCAGTAACCGGATTTCCAAGTCCGTGAGCGAGAAGCATCGGTGATCCCATTGATTCGTAAAATTGTGGATCAACAACCCAGCCGCCTTTGTCAGCAAACGCTTCTGCCTCAACGAAAACTGTTGCGTCATGTGAAAAATTCGAGTGCTCGTTTCTGGACAAAGAACAGTTATTTAATTCGAGGTTTTCTTTTGTCGCCGTATCCATCAAATCAGGCGTCTCTTTCTGCTGCCAGCACCGCACGTAATCGATATAAAACGTGCTGAGCAAATCATTTATATCCGGCAATCCGAACCACTCCGGCATTGTTTCGCTGTCAAAATTCAACGTAAGTGCTTGGTGCCATTCGGTGTTTTGTGATGTTCTTACACACTTACCGTCAACGAACCACTTGATTTCATTTTTGTCCCACTGAAGTGCGTAAATATGAAAGTCGTCCGCAAACTTAAACGGAGCGTCCCACCAAGTACCGTCTGCCGTGTGTTTTTCGCCACGTTCCGGAGTCTTGAAAACATGCAGATTCATGTGGTAACGGGTGTCATTTTCTTTGGATTGCTTGCCACTGATTTCAAAAACGTCAATTTCCGTCCACCATTTCGGTTCGGAAGCGTAGAACCAAAAAGCACTTGACGCCGCCGAATTCATTGGTTTTGCGCGAATCTCGAAATACCCGTACAGCACTCTTTCCTTGCTCTGTACAGCAGCGGTTGTGTACGTGTGATAACCGTCTGGTAAATCGGGAAGTGTCTCGGCTTTTGCCGTTAATTGCAGCATTCCGTCATTGACGGAGACATTTTTTTGGGAAAAGAATCCTGGCTGACGCCCTTTCCAAGTCGGATTATCAGAATGCCACTTGGTGTCATCAAGTTTGTCGTTATTAAATTCATCACTGAACTGAGGAATAAAACTCCAGTTACCATCCGCGAGTGGGCATTTCGGAGTCTCGGCAACATTGTCCGATGCAAAACAGGAAGAGCATAAAAGCAGAAAAAGCACGCCAGCAATCAAATGTTTTGTGTAAGTTGATATCATGTTTTTTATTTGCCACGT
>JBOFQC010000268.1:0-2335 GCA_051660725.1 Thermoguttaceae bacterium | reverse complement strand
AATCACTTTTCGCATAATGACTTTTCCGTTCTCGTCCTTTATATATCCGCCGGTTTCAGGATTAATAGTTTCTTCTGTCATGTACCAATCTTCCGGCACATCTTCTAATCCAATAACCATACTTGCTTCGCCGGCAATTGAGGCACCGTAAGCCAACCATGCTGCTTTACGACCCATAAGTTGGCAAATATATCCTGCTTGCGTTGCCTCGGAATCGGCCAAAAGATTTCTGACCTGAAGTGCAAGAGTTTCAACAGCCGTAAAATAACCAAAAGTAAAATCTATACCGCGATAATCGTTGTCAATTGTCTTTGGTAAGTGAATAACCTTTATTCTTTTTTGACTTTGCGGAAGCGTATCCTGAAAAAGCTTAAATTTTGCCGCAGTTGTAAGGGTGTCGTCGCCGCCAATAGAAATCAAAGCATCAACGCCAAGAGAAGAAAGTGCTTCGTAAACCGTTTTTAGGGGGGCAGTTTTTTCGGCATTTTGCAAATCGGCAGGAACTTTTAACATTTTTCCCGGATTTGCACGTGCTGTACCAATACAAATACCTTGTTTTGTTCTTAGTCCTTCGGCAAGTTTTTTGTCGAGTCTGATATAATCGACATTTTCTTTTAATGGTTTGTCACTTTTGTAATCAACCAGAGAGGAATAGCCATGTTTCATACCGTAAACCTCGATACCTGCTCTCGCGAAACAAATTGCCGCGCTTCCAATAACAGAGTTTGCAGCAGGTGCGGGCCCTCCGGAAAAAAGAATCGCAACACGTTTAATATCGCTAGTTGGTACAATCGGAGTCGTAAGTGGTAATCGCATTTTTTTAGTTTCCTTTTTTAATGTTAAGATTTTTTAGAAAAACGTCAAAACGTGTTCGGCTCGAACCCATCCGGGTTGGTAATTATCGCACCGTCCCCAGTCACAACAATCGTGAAAAGCCCCTCTTTTGAGGCGAAAACGCTCGCTTTACCGAAATTTCGTAGATTTGATTGTTTCACAAACCCTAGGATCGGGGAAGGTGAGTATATGGCGTGGTACAGTAGTAATTCGATGTTGCGTTCGATTTTTCTGTTGTGGACATAAAATCCTCGCAGTTTTCAAACAACTTTTCTGTTTCCAACTATGCTCCCTTACCTAAGGTAGGGGCTCGTTATCGCCTTTTTCGTGTTCCAACATGTCGGCTGAACGGACACCATAGTATTTTATCAATTGCTTCAGATATTGCGAGGGTTCCTCCGGTGAAAAAGGAAAAAACAGCTCCATAAAATTTCGACCAATATAAATCGGAGTTAAAATAATACCGAAGGGAAAGCCCCACCACCCAAGGAGCCCGGAAATAAACATATTTTTAATTTTGTCCTTATTCCCGCACCCTCGGCAGTAGATATTGGAGGGGGAGGAAAACTGGGTAACTAATAGAAAAGACATTACTTTGTGCGACGTATGCACATCGACGGGTCCGAGAGCACCACAGATAGGACAATCCGATTTATGAATAGCGTTCGCATGGGCATTGACAAGGTCGTCTGGCGGAATAATACCATCACGAGCCTCAAAAAAAGCGTTCTTGCACTTTGGTCGGCAAAAAAATAGCCCGTCGTGTTTACAAGCACCAAAAAGAATCTGCTCACCACAATGATTACATCGATTAAACATAAGTTTTCTCCGCTTGACAAACTGAGCACCGGGCAAAAATCAGTCAAAATCTTCTATAAGAGTCAGGGTATTTTCGAGTCCTTGGCCGGTATTCCGTAAAAAATGAAATCGAAAAAAAAAGCACTGAAGTTTCCCTCAGTGCTTAATATATACAATGGCGTGATGCGTATAGTGAATCGATTATTGAGATCAGCTCCATACTTATAATGTTCAAATCACGAGGTGAAAAACAGGTGATCGAACGAATCTAAGTATCCTTAGAAAGGAGGTGATCCAGCCGCAGGTTCCCCTACGGCTACCTTGTTACGACTTAGTCCCAATCGCGGAGTTCGTCTTCGGCGCTTAGCTCCCTAAGGGTTGCTTCGGCGACTTCGGATGCCCCCCACTTTCGTGGCTTGACGGGCGGTGTGTACAAGGCTCAGGAACACATTCACCGCGGTATTCTGACCCGCGATTACTAGCGATTCCGACTTCATGGAGTCGAATTGCAGACTCCAATCCGAACTGGGCCACATTTTTTGGGATTTGCTTGATCTCACGATTTTGCATCCCTTTGTGTGTGGCATTGTAGGACGTGTGCAGCCCTAGGCATAAGGGCCATGAGGACTTGACGTCATCCCCACCTTCCTCCTCTTTATCATCGGCAGTCTCACTAGAGTCCCCACCATTACGTGCTGGCAAC
>JBOFQC010000267.1:0-5000 GCA_051660725.1 Thermoguttaceae bacterium | reverse complement strand
CCGGAAGTGCTTCGGGACCAATTGGAACCGAATCAGCAAGTACAAACGCATGTTCAATTGTGTTTGCAAGTTGACGCACATTTCCCGGCCAGGCATACCGCATCAGCAATGCCGCCGCTTCGTCAGTGAACAGTTCGTTAAGTTTCGTGTACGCAGCGGGAATGTTTGCATTTTTATAACGCTTGGCAAGGTGTAAAATCAGGGCGGGCAAGTCGTCAAGCCGATCACGTAATGGAGGAATGTGAATCTCAAACGTGTTTATTCTAAACCACAAATCTTCTCGGAAATCGCCTCGCATTACCATTGCTTCGAGATTTTGTAATGTTGCACAAACCACACGCACATCACAAGTTACGGGTGAGTTTTCGCCGATTTTACGAATTTCTCCAGATTCGAGAAATCGTAGGAATTTAGCTTGAACCGCTTTTGGTAGCTCGCCGATTTCGTCAAGGAAAAGGGTGCCACCATTAGCGACTTGCAGCAGACCGGTTCGGTTTTCGTCCGCGCCGGTGAAGCTACCTTTTTTATGACCGAACAGTTCACTTTCGATTAAATTTTCCGGAAGCGCACCGCAGTTTACTGCGACAAACGGTTTTTCACTTCGATTACTTTTTTCATGCACCGCGCGGGCAACGAGTTCTTTTCCGGTCCCGGTTTCGCCAAGAATTACAACCGTGGAATCAGTCGGCGCAATTCGATCAATCAGCTTTTGCACTTTAATCATCGGTGTCGAATCACCGACGAGATAACGTGGCACCTCGGTCTTCGCAAGTTGAGTTTGAACCGTTATCAGCTTGCTTTTCAGCTCGCGTTTTTTTTCAACTCGGGTCAGGACTTCTTCTATTTCAGCCAGCTTACACGGTTTCGTAAGGTAATCGAATACTCCATACCTAAGCGCGGAAATCGCGGTTTCAAGCGTCCCTTTACCGGTCAGAATAATGGCGTCAGCGTCCGGCGTAAGTTTTTTTGCCGCTTCAATTACGTCCAATCCACTCGCACCCGGCATGTCGAGATCAACGAGAAGACAGTCGAACGGTGTTTTATCTGACGCCGCTTTTTTTAGCGCAGCAATAGCCGTGACACCGTCCGGGCAGACCGCTGCCGTGTGCCCCATTATAGGCAATTCGCACCGCATCAGTTCCTGCAGTGAATTTTCGTCGTCAGCAAATAATATTGAAAGTGACATATATAATTGATACCTTTTTTATTTTAGCCCAGGGAATCTTCCACCTTTTTTGGGCTCAACTTTCATGTTTTCCGGGAGCGGGTCACCGGGCTTCCAGGAATTCTCGTCTGGACGCCATTCTTCCGATTTCGCGGTGTCATCAGAACTGGCCTCTTTTTCGGCGTCATTTTTTGCTTGCAACTTTTTTTGAATACTTTCGAATCTGTTCTTCACCTCAATTTCAAGTTTCGCAAGTTTTTCAAGCTGTTCCGGCGTCAGAATTCCTTTTACATTGGAGTGGATTTTAACATTTTTCTCCTTGTTTAGCTTAGCTTGTTCTGCTGTTTGCTCGGACATTTTTTCAATTAATGCCACAAGTTCCGGGCTCGGTTTTTCAGGATTCTCAGGATTCTCAATTGATTCTGCGGTTTTGGCCAATTCACGAAATGAATCTACCACTTCACCAAATTGCTGTTTGAATTCAGCTTCGGCAGCATCACGCATGGTGTCAAGCTCGGCAATTTGTTCATCCGTCAAATCAAGAGCGAGGTATGCGTCGAAATTCGGCATAGGAAACGGAAAATCGTCACCAAACATGTCTTCTGGAATAATCAATTCCAACTCCCGCATTTTCTGAATCTGTTCTGGTGTCAATGTTTCATTGTAGGTGTCGTCAGACATTTTTACTGCGGTGTCAAACGTCGTCATAATCTGTTCTCGTGTCGCCGCCTTTTCATCTTCTGAAAAGTTTTGGTATGCTTCTGGAGTGATATCATCCAGCGACTCAAACATAATATTAGCTTTTTCACCAACATTATTAAATTTCTCTAGCTGTTCGTCAGTTAAACCGAGATAGTTCTGAAAAACCCCTGATTTAAAAATAGTCATGTCATTTGTTATTCTGACAAACGAAAGTTTTCCCTGCGAATTTGCGATTATCAAACTCTCGATTGTCGGAAGAGTCATCTCCATTTCGTAATCGTAATCTTGAGCAACAAGCGGTGTCGCAAGAAACAGACCGAAAAAAAACACAAGCCATATTCGAAGTATTTGCATGATATTTTGTGTAAATTCTTGTTTATCAAGTGTTAAGAGCTAACCAAAAATTGCATCTGAAGTGCGTGACATACAAAACGCCGAGCAGGGCTCGGCGCTAACTGTAAACGAGTGCTTACACTTCTTCTTCGTTGGTGTCAAGGAAACCTTCGAGATTTCTCATGCGCATCGGACTTTGCAGTTTTTGCACAGCTTTCGCTTCGATTTGGCGAACACGTTCCCGGGTAACCCGGAAGATGCGGCCAACTTCTTCAAGTGTGTAAGAATAACCGCCATCAAGACCGTATCTGAGCTTCAAAATTTCCCGTTCACGGTACGAAAGCGTGTTAAGTACTTTGCCAAGCTCGGCTTTCAGCATTTCGTTTGCCGCTGATTTTTCCGGTTTGTCGAAGCTGTTATCAGAAATGAATTCGCCGAAACAGGTGTCATCCATGTCTCCAACCGGGTGTTCCAAACTGATCGGATTCGCACCCATCATCATGATATTTCTTGCGTCTTCGTCCGGCACACCTGCTGCAAGTGCTACTTCCGCAATGCTTGGTTCACGTCCGGTTTGTTGATACAAAGCACGTGACGCCGCCCGTAATTTTGTCAAGGCGTCAATCATATGAACCGGAATCCGAATAGTTCTCGCTTGTTCCGCAATTGCCCGAGTAATCGCTTGTCGAATCCACCAAGTTGCGTAAGTTGAGAATTTGTAACCTCTTCTGTATTCGAATTTGTCAACCGCCCGCATCAGTCCGGTGTTACCTTCCTGGATCAAATCAAGAAAACTCAAGCCACGATTACGGTATTTCTTGGCAACTGACACCACGAGTCGCAGGTTTCCACGTGAAAGATCGCTTTTCGCTTGCTCATAAGCC
This sequence comes from Thermoguttaceae bacterium, assembly GCA_051660725.1. Classification (GTDB taxonomy): domain Bacteria; phylum Planctomycetota; class Planctomycetia; order Pirellulales; family Thermoguttaceae; genus JAVBSX01. The sequence goes on along the minus strand of JBOFQC010000267.1, from coordinate 1,916 downwards.
GCGAGACGTTTTCGCATCAAATTGCATCTGTTTCTTAAACTTCGCGGACTTTCTTGCGTCATCATGATAAGTTGACGCAGTTCATTTCTCAACTGAATCCGTTTTTCCGGCGTCATGTTAGATTTACGGCTCGAAAGCAAGGACCGAATCGCGTCCATTCTTTCCGAGATTTTTTCCAGCTGCCGCATTAAAGCGTGAACCCGACGATTACGGATACTCAGTTCTTCCGTTAAAATGGCGGCTTTACGACGTCTGCTAAGAAATCTGGTTCGTACTTCCTGTTTGATTTTTTTCGTTGTACTTTTGCGAACAAGAAGTTCGAAGTCGTCCGTTGTCGATTCGAGAAGAGCCGACAAAGTTTTCAAATTTGCAGGCATACGTTTAAGAATTTGTTCCTTTGAAAGTCTTTCCGTCAGCGACATTTTAATCGTCCGATCAAACGGAAGTTTTCCATGAAACACTTTCGTCAAGACACCAAAAGCGGTATGCAGGGCGAGTGGACTTTCCATTACACTTCTGCGGAAAAGACGACGTGTAAGCTCGATTTTTTTCGAACAAAGTACTTCTTCTTCTTTTGACAGCAGGCCGAGAGTCGACATTTGATTCAGGTAAAGTCGAATCGGGTCGCTGCTCCATTTTTCAACATCTTCCGGTAAATTTGGTTTCTTTTTGTCAAGAGAACAACGAGCTTTTTCAAGCAGTGTAAGTTCTTCATCAGTGTCAGCGTCATCGTCGTTAAGCTCAAAAAGTTCGTCGTCGGAAAGATCGTCTTCATTGGTATCAGATAACGCAAGTTCTCTCTTGCTCATTGTTTCGAACATGTCCGAAATTGAATCGACACCATAAGAATCATCTTCAGGCAAACGCTGAACGATATCATCAAGTGAAAATTGTCCTCGGTCTGAAGCAGACGCAGCGGTGTCATTTAGAGTATTGGCAAAATCACATTCGAAATAATCCATCCTTGGCATAATAAACTCCTTTTCCACGTCATCCTTGACGTGCTGGGTTGATAAAGGGGGTTAAGTAGGTAGTAGGGGTTAGAGGTGAACAGGTGAGTAGGTGAATAGGTGAATAGGTGAGTAGATAAATAAAGTAATGGGTAGTTATACCTGTTCACGGATAACCTATTCACCTATTTTTTTCGTTTTCGAATTTCTTCGAGGGTTCGCAGTTTTTCCTCCCTGGAAAGCGAATCGCTTTTTAGCGAACCAATGTCTTTCGGCGTTTTACGCTTGATTTCACGGCGTGAAAACGCTTGGACAATTTCTGTAACAAGTCGGTCTCGTTTTTCTGAATCCATTTCCGCATTTATTCCTTTTTCGGCAGCGGACTCATCAATTTCAACCAAACAGTTTTTTATTATCGGATCATCGAATTGCGTAAGCAGCTTCGTAAACGAGCAAGTTCCTTCATCCTGAACATGTTTACGCCATTCGGCTTGTATCGTTTTGGTTACCGGAGAAATCAGCCATTCGTCCGGTATCAAATCTTCAAGTTCAAAAAACGTCTGCGGGTCGGCAAACCACAATTCAATCAATTCGCGTTCCAAAGCATCTGGTGCGTATTCAGATTGCGTCCAAAAAAACGTTTCTGCTTTACGACGTGATTCCGCCTGCGAATTCTCGGTTGGTGACGCCGTTTCGTCTCGAATAGTGTCGTACTGCGGCGTTGATTTTTTTCGTTCTTTCCAGGTTGCAAGTCGTTTACGTATCTCGGTTTCCGGCACGTGAAACTGATCAGCAAGTCTTGCAATTGTTCGTTCAATTCGTAATTGATACGGGTCATCTGCGCCGGCAATTCCAATCGGTGCGGCGGAAATAATCGAAAGTAATTTATCAAGCGACTGGCTGGCACCAACGACATCACGGTCAAGGTCGACGCCATTTGTTGCACTTAAAAAAGCGTGTTCGAGA
>JBOFQC010000266.1:0-3216 GCA_051660725.1 Thermoguttaceae bacterium | reverse complement strand
GTTATGATGTGGTTGATTTGCCGGAACACGACTGGGACAAGCTGGTTGGACTTCCGCACTTGCGATTGGTGATTGGCTTGCTCAAAAAGATGACAGAAGGGCAAGAAGAAGAATTTGGTGATGCGTTGCTTCCGATGCTTGAATTCACGGGTTTGGAGGAGCAAAAGGAGTGGATGAAAGATATATTGCCGTTTGTAGCTAAGGTGTTTAGTGCTCACCACTTGGAGCTTGGCGGCGAGAAGTTAAACCAAGCAGCCGAACGAGTTTTCGCAGAAAGGACAGGTGAAATCATGCTTACGATATTTGACGAAATAGAACTGAAGGGCAAAGCTGAAGGCGAAATGAAAACCATTTTAACGGTCTTAAAAGCGAGGTTTAAGACCGAGGTTCCAGAGAGGATAGTTAAAGAGCTAAGTAAGAGGATGGACGAGGTTGCTTTGCAATCGCTTGCTGCTCACGCTGCTGTTTGTGCCTCATTGGAAGATTTTGAGGCGGAATTGCGATAATATTGCTTGTACAAAAGCCTAAAGCCGTTCTGTTAAAGAAGAAAAAGCCGCTGACCAGACACCCGGAATCCTTGGGATATTACGCGAGATTCCCGGCAAAAACCTATATAAGCGATTTAGTAACGGTTCCCTTTGGGTCTCGTTGTATCCTTTTGGAGCGTTTTGTGTCGGCTCTAAATTCGGCTCCTACGCGAAATGAGAGCTTGAGCGACTTCGTCACTGGCGCCGTAAAAACCGGTGTCAAACGGCTGCGTTCTTTCACCTTCTTTGTCTCTTCCTAAACCGTAGGCCGCTGGTTCGATTCCAGCCGGTGGTATTTGCGTAAGTGCCGTAAAACACGGCACTTACGGCACGGGACTCTCTGATGCAAACTCGCACACATCACCCGGATTATAGCCCTTTGGTGCTCGATAGGGCTGCCTATGTCGGCTCCGTTTTCGGCTCCTAATCGAATTGCATCTGTGGTATGGGAAAACACAGGTTACTTACCAGTGATCGGCGGATTGCATTGCCGACTTCTTTGGCCGCCTTCCAAGTTTTTGCGCTCTTTTATGCCGTCCCCGCTTTCGGCTCTGTGGCAGTGAGTAGCATCGGACTGTCATTCAATCTTGGCTGATTTACTCACTAACCGCTTTTTCGGTGGCGAGTTCTGAAACCGGGGGGGTAAACGTCCAAACCCAGAAACACGTTCAAAACGAAGCCGCCTCCGTCTCAAACGGTGTTGTACCGGCTACGTGATTAAAAAACCTTACCTATTATATGCCCTTCGTGGAATATTCGCAAGCCGCACGATAAAGATTTTGATGTCTTTCGCGCAAGTCGCATTATTCGGGATTCACGCATAATGTCCTACACTCACATTATCGAGATGCTGATTGTTAATCCGAGCTTTCCACACGACCCTTCTTTTTTATGCGTTCGATAATAATTTTGGCAGGTTGGCAACACGGTTGCAAAATCTCTCCTTTTTCTCGCGTGTTTGAGTTGTCATGAATACGTACAAAAACATTTTCACACTGAAATGCCAGCGAGTAACAACCAGCTTCATTATAATAAAAAGCAGCGGCATATTTTTCCAAACCCAGTTGCTCCTTTGTTTTAACATACATAATACGTGCGGTCCATGCTGCATCAGACACAAGGCAGTTTGCCGCTTTCATTGCATCTTCGGGAGTCTTCAAGATCATATAATCTACTGATGTTCTTGTTCCATCATCTAACGAAAATTCTTGATAAAAACAGATTTTATCTTCTTCAGTGGAACATTCCGGCTTTCCGATAAATTCATAAGATGTATAAACAGGTGTATGACAATCATCTTGGTACTTTTCCACCTGTTTACCAAAATCTTCCTTTGTCAAAATAAATTGATCAAATACTTTTCGCATTTCATTTTCACTTTTGACGTCCTGTGCGTATTGCATGAGCGTCAGTTTCGGAGGCTTTTTATTGATTTCCGTGTTCAATTCGGCAAACCTCTGATCAATGCACCGGGCGAGTTTTTCGATGTCGACCTCCTTTGCGGCATCGAGCTCAATGCTAAAGATGGTGAAATCCCGTACAAAATGAATCCTGCTTCTTGCGTCACCGTCATCGCGTCTGAAACAATAATCATCTCCTATGTCTTTCGGTAATGTAAACTCTCCTCTGTCCAATAAGCGGTTTGTTTTGACCGCAATTTCACTAGCCAAGATACGGCGAGCAAGATATTCGGAATTTGTATACAGGGCACCGACACTGCCAATATGTTTTCGGGAAAAAGGGTCTCGGATATCCATGGCATATAGCTCAAATATCGCATCTGCATTGATAAATATCTTTTTCTCAATATCCACCAAGTCAGGGTCGGCAATCTCCGCAGCACCAGCACCTCTTCTCAAGAAATGAGTGGTAATATTGGACAGAGCAACATTTTTCGGAAGATTGTCAAAGTGCTCCCCAGCGATGACGACTCTCTTATTTTTTGCAGCCTTCGATTTGCTTCCTTCAGCTATTCCAAAGTGATTTAGTAGCTCGGTGGTGTTATCGTTCTCAAGAAACTTGAGTTCTTCACTAGCATCTTGAAACTGCTGCCCTGTCGCAAAACTTCCCATAAACATACTCAGTATTGTTATTCCGATGTGTAGTATTAAATTTTTTGTCATGGTTTTTTCTCCGAGATATATCAATGTTTTCTTCATAAAAATAAATAATCCTTACGGGAATGCAAGAGTGATATTCCCGAAAACACGATCCGCCAGAGTTCCCGCAACGGCACTTTCAGCAGTGGTCGAAGTATCAATTGCAGTCGTCAGATAATTGCTGAACGATATACCCAGCGTTAGGGCGCAAGCGTCATAGACATTTTCGCCCAGCATCGCAAAAGCGTGATTGCTGAATCCTGTGCGATTAGGAGAGAGCAAATCTGCGCCTACGATTTTGCTATTAATTGCTGTGCCGTTTTCATAAAATGGATTGTTACAATTGCCGACACCGACAAGATTGACCGTTTTGATGTAGCCTAATCTGCTCATGTAGGCATATTTTACCTCAATTCCCAGAATACGGCCCAACATAAAAACAGCCGATGCTTGGTCATAACAATTGACCGTTGTTCCCGTTTTATTTATGTAGTCCGTGAGTCGAAATGTTCCACTCCCGCCAACATAGAAAGTTCCGAACCCTGAAGCTCCACTTGTCGTATCATATTTCATGCCATGTCCCGTGTGTA
>JBOFQC010000265.1:0-2422 GCA_051660725.1 Thermoguttaceae bacterium | reverse complement strand
TAATCAAACTGCGATACGCCTTCGCCAGCGTCCATGACACCGTTGTTATTATCGTCACGGAAATTCGACAATTTGACTAGCCGATTCATATTATCGTACAGATATGTCGTTGTAAGCCCCGTCGAAACCCTTGTTTTTGCAAGGTTTCCAAACGTGTCATAAGTGTATTCCGTTGAAACGCCATCCGAAACAACTTTCCATAACCGACCGTGTTTATCGTAACTATAATACGTTGTTTCGCCGGTGTCGAGTGAGACCGAAGTTTGCCGACCAAAATCATCGTAAGTGTACGATATTGTGCCTTCTGGTGTTTCGACGGACGAAACTCTGCCTTGTGCATCATAAACAGTCGTCGTAGCTCGTCCGGCTTGATTGACTTGCGTCACTCTGCCAAAATGGTCATAAGTATAACTCCACGACTCCTGCGGAGTTGCGGCTAAATACGACAACTCACTGGCATAGAAATTTTTGCCAATTAACCTGCCGTATTTATCGTACAGATAAGAAGTTACAACGCCTTCAAAGGAGATTTGTTTTGTTAGCCGTCCTTCGATGTCGTACTCGAACGACTCCGTGCTGCCGTCCGGCAAGGTGCGAGTCAACTGGTTGCCGTTCGAATCGTAGGTGAAACGGGTTTCGTGACCGTTCGGGTCGCGGATTAGAGTTTGGTTGCCGTCGACATCGTATTCGTAGGTGTAGGTTGCGCCGCCGGGCAGTGTGACGGTGGTTAGCCGACTGTCTTTATCGTAACCGAAAGTGCGAGTTTGACCGAGCTGGTTCGTCTCCGATATTTTTTGACCTTTGTTGTTATATTTCGCTGAAATCGTAGTGCCGTCCGGCTGTGTTGTTTTCACGATGTTGCCGAACATGTCATATTCGTACTTCGTTTTGCGAACGTCACTTCCGCTGATGATACGAGTTTCCGTAACACGACCTTGAGTGTCATAAATTGTCTCGGTCACAAGCCCTGTCGATTGCCCCGTCGATTGAATTGCCCGAATTTGCCGGTCGAGATTGTCACAACGATAACGCAGTGTGCGTCTTTTTCGGTATTTTAGTGGTTTTGGAAGACAAATCATGGTCGCTCAATTATGTAACGAATTATATGGAGCGTGTAAAGTCAGTATCAATTTTACTCCAGTAATGCAGGAAAATCAATACCTGTCATTTATCCTTTTCTTCCGTTTTATCCTCCGAATCTGCGTTTTTCAACGTATCACAAAGAGTCGGGGCAGGCTCACGGTTACTTACATACAATGACAGAAATGGGCAAATGGAAAATTCCCACATATACAACATCAACAGCACTATTAAAATTGCTGCAATAAACCATATTTCTAATTCAGGTAAAATAGAAAACATTTCATACAGTGTAATGGCACATACAGATAAAAGAAAAGTAAAATTCAGAATGCAAAGTATCATCTTGCGATAGTAGTGTTTATCATTTAATTTATTACGTAACGAAAAATCGTCATTTTGATGGTCATATTTCATTAGGCACACTCCGATACGCATTATTTTTAGCGTCAAATATGTTCACATTGATATTTGCGATTGGCATGCAATCATGATTCTGTTTCCAGACCTATGCTCATTAAGGCTCAAGGCAGTGCCTAATACGGCTCTCTCTCAAAATATTCGCGATTACATTCATCTGTCCCCTAATACCGTATCTTTAATCAAATTAGTGTATATCCCAAGTGGTCCACCCATGAAAACTTTTGTGACAAATTGAGCAATAAGTTGTGCATCTGGTGGGGCTGATTCATTAACAGGAAATACCCCATTAAGTGAACCTGTAATCATGAATGATTTCGTTGCATTGAAAACCGCATTAGCCCAATACTCATCCCACGTTTTATATGTTCCTTCCACGAGGAACTTTGACGTATCTTGAATGAAAGATGTCGCTGCTGATACACCAGCGCGTGAAAGAGCTTGCCACTTCGAATCAGAAACCAAGTAAGGTCCAAACACTGCTGATGCCGCCCCCCAACCTAATCCTTCACCAAAAGCGGCAGCCACTTTGGGAAAGTCGATAGAACTCCATACTTCATTCCAATCATTAGGCCATACGTGATTTCGATGTGCAATATTTGTTAGCATTTGCGCTGTGGCGTTTGCGCATCCCGTTGCTACCGCTTGCCAAAAGGCAGTCCAGAACCTTTCCTTGTTGAGACACCAGAGTATTGTCAAGGATGATCCACCGATAAAACCGGAAGTGAAACTCGCTCCCATCAGTTTTGTGGTAACACCAGAAAGTACACCAACAGCGGCTGTTGCAGGGCGTGCGCACGTTTTTTTCTTTATTTTCCGGCTTCTTCCAGCGTTCCGTGTATCAATTCCATTAAAAATTCAAAACTCCAGCCCGCCAACTTTCGCTTGCTCGACAAACTCTTTTTCGATGGATGATGCCGGT
>JBOFQC010000264.1:0-2565 GCA_051660725.1 Thermoguttaceae bacterium | reverse complement strand
CAAGTGCTCTGGATGCAGCCGATGTTAGGCTTTTGCACCCTTTCGCTTTTCGGCGGGTATGCGATATACTTCCCGGAACTTTTCCCGACACGGCTCAGAAGCACAGCCATTTCGTTCTGCTATAATATCGGACGATTCGCTGCAGCAACTGGACCGCTTGGACTCGGCCTTCTCACAAGTTACGTCTTTTTTTACACGGACGAACCGATCCGCTACGCCGGAGCCGCGATGTCCGTTACGTTTATTTTCGGTATTATCATAACCTGGTTCGGCCCTGAAACGAAAGGTAAACCGTTACCAGAATAAGTAATAGGTGAGCAGGTATGAGGTGAGCAGGAGGGGAAGAATATACCCATATTTTTTCACCTATTCACCTATTCACTTACTCACTTACTCACTTACTCACTTATTCACTTATTCACTTATTCACTTATTCACTTATTCACTTATTCACCTGTTCACCTCCCCCCTATGCCTACACATCTTATTGGAATCGACTCAGACGGTTGTGCGTTTGACACAATGGAACTCAAGCAGAAAGAGTGTTTCATTCCGAACACTGTGCGTTTCTGGAATCTGCAAGGGGTGAGCAAGTACGCCCGTGAAACCGTTGAGTTCGTCAATTTGTACTCAAAAAGTCGCGGAATCAACCGTTTTCCGGCCCTAGTCGAAGTACTCGAACTCTTGGCTGTGCGGCCTGAAGTCGTAGCTCGTGGTGTAAAAGTCGAAGTGCCGCAGTCGCTACGTGATTGGATGAACTCGGAAACCAAACTCGGTAATCCGGCACTGATAAAAGCAGTTGAAACGTCAAATGATCCCGGTCTGAAACAAACACTTGCTTGGTCAGAAGCGGTAAACGAAACCGTTGATTTAATTGTTGGTGACGGAGTGCCGCCGTTTCCGCTTGTTCGCGAATCGCTTGAAAAAATGCAAGGCTGGGCGGAAGTACTGGTTGTTTCAGCTACGCCACAAGCTGCTTTGGTGCGAGAATGGGACAACCAGAATATGACAAAATACGTGAAATCAATATGCGGTCAGGAAATCGGCACCAAAAAAGAATCACTTGAAGCCGCAAAAAACGCCGGAAATTACCCGCCGGAAAGTATCCTTATGATCGGTGACGCGCCGGGCGATTACAAAGCGGCCCAAGCGGTTGGAGCACTGTTTTTCCCGATTAATCCGGGTAAAGAAGAACAAAGTTGGGAACTACTCTACTCTGAAGGTCTTGATAAATTCCGAAACGGCACATTTGCCGGCGATTACCAACAGCACTTGCTTGAAGTGTTTAACAGCTTTTTGCCGGAAAACCCGAGCTGGCCGGTTATTTCGTGATACCGTAATTTATAGGCCACCTCTAAAAATCACAAAATATCGAAGACGAACTGAATTGATCTCGACGAATCAACTCTGCTTTACATAGAAATAACATCAAAATGAATATTCATAGTATTATCATACTTTTGTTGGTGTGCATTGCTGGTTTGATACTTGGGTGCAGAAACATAAATTCCCCAAGCGATAATTATAAAGTTATATCCGTCAGTTTATTGGATAACGAAATTGTGGTGCAGTTTGAGTCAGACAATAAAAGTGTTTTACAATCACGCGTACATTATGATATTGTAAAAAAACAAAAGGTAAACGAGCTACATTTGTGTATTTCTCATAAGTCAAATGATGGCACAAAATATTCACACCAGTGTCAACTTACACAAGTCGTTGATTTTCGCTACTCTTTGAATGTTCCGATAGATTCACACAACGACTTACCTCTAAAAGTTTTCTTGTTTGATTCCGAAATAGCCGCATTTGGTGCGCCTGTTCAGGCGATCAGATCGGACCCGAAAAGTTCGGACTCAAACAATGATTCCGGAGAAACCGAACCAAAAACGGAGCCGAAAAATCAAGAACCAATTGACTCGAACAAGGATTCCGAAGAAAAGCCGAAAAGCAACCAGAACGGTACAGAATAGGCCACCTCTAAAAATCACAAAATATCGAAGACGAACTGAATTGATCTCGACAAGTTTGGGTCGTGACGTTATATTTCCGTCGTCGACAAAACCTTTCGTAAGCGTTCACGGAGATTGAGCCCGTATGGTTGAAAAATATTGAAAAAACTGAAGAATCAGTCGTGCAAGAGCAGCGGAGGAGCGAGACCATGAATAAACGACGCGACACAAGAAGCAGATACGACACCACGTTCGTATACTGTTGTTCGCGTCCTTGTTCTCCGGAATTGTGCCCCATGCCGTTTGCATAATCGCTTCCCGATGAGCCTGCATTTCCATAACCAAGTTGCGTACTTCACTTTGCGAACTTGTTTGGCGAGAAAACCTCTCGAAATTTTCAGCAACATGGTGTCATTGAAAAAGTCCTGCAAGGTCTTGTACGACATGTGACACCGCCCTTTGAGATAGGCGGTCTAGAAAATCAATTTCGGCCCGAAAAACCGGACTTTTTGACTTCCGGCAGCAACTCGGCAGCGTGGTGGCAGTGGCAATGTTCGGGCCAATACCAGGCTTGGCGAAAGGTTTTCGCAGATGTTGTTAGTGTCTTTTTTGT
>JBOFQC010000263.1:0-8711 GCA_051660725.1 Thermoguttaceae bacterium | reverse complement strand
GGCCCGATTTTTGCTCTAAAGTTATCAACCGAAAAACCTTGAAGTTCGAAACACACATGATTCGCGAAGATAAAACGGTGTTTCCAGTTTTGGTTGTCGTTGATTTGCTCGAACAAAATGAAGACCAGTTCTTCGCCTGCTGTTTTAATGACCTTTCCGATCAGACCCGTAGAATAGAAGCGGAGCAGGCCTCAGTGGCGAAAACAAAATTCCTCGCTCACATGAGCCACGAAATCAGAACACCGCTCAACGGCGTAATCGGCATGTCGGATTTGTTATTGGGGACGGAATTATCAAGTAAGCAACGAGGGTACGCCGAGTTAGCTCGTGATTCAGGACGGCATTTGCTCTCTTTGATAAATGACATACTCGACTTTTCCAAAATCGAGGCCGGCAAGCTGGAAATTGAGCAGCACGAATTTGATTTGCCCGAGTTGATAAATTCTTCACTGCGGCTTCTTGCTGTTCGTGCTTTTGACGTCAACTTGGAAATATGCGGGCTGTATCTAATGGATTTACCAAGATTGGTCGTCGGTGATTCCGCGAGAATTCGGCAAATTCTTGTTAATCTACTTGGAAACGCAATAAAATTTACAAAATCCGGCGGTGTTAAACTCGTCGTATCTGTAAACCAATCTAACGGAACTTCAAATTCTTCAGTTTGCATGATCAAATTTGAAGTAATTGATTCAGGGATTGGTATTCCTCGAGAACAAATTGGACGCTTGTTTAACTCTTTTTCGCAGATTGACTCGTCCCAAGCTAGAAAATACGGCGGAACAGGGTTGGGGCTCGTTATTTCAAAAGAGCTAATAAACCTGATGGGAGGTGAAATCGGTGTTCAAAGTCGGGAGAATATTGGTTCCAATTTCTGGTTTCAAATTCCACTTATGCTACCGGATTCAAGTAACGAGCCGAATTGTACGTTTTCGCAAAACAGTATTGAATTGCATGGCCTGATAGTCGCTGTTGTTATCAAAAATAATGTTCTGCGAGAAGCGATTTCCGAGCAGTTGAAAGTTTGGGGTATGCAGGTTCACGATTATCAGGACGAAACCGAAGTCGTTACCGGGATGAGTAAAGCGGCGCAATCCGGTCGCCCTTTTAGGATTTTGATTGTGGATTCGATTCTGGACGGAAACTCAGGATATGAACTTGTTGGTGTCATCAAGAAAAATCCTCAGCTTTCAAACGTATCGGCAATTGTTATGACCTCTCTCGATGACGGTCCGTTTGCCGCAAATTCCAATTCGGAAATCGCAGATGTCGTTGTTCAAAAACCGATATGCGGCTCCGCTTTGTATAACGCATTGCTGTCCGCATTAACGGGTACGAAGTTACCTGATTGCATATCAAAGCATCGTTATAATGAAGAAAAAGAAAATGAATATACACAAATTCAGCCAAGTGACCGGAGTAAATTTTTGATTCTGGTTGCGGAAGATAACCGCATAAATCAGATTGTAGTAGGAGAAATTCTTTCGCAAGCTGGTTTTCGATATGAAATTGCTATAAATGGTAAAAAAGCGTGCGAAGCTGTTGCGAACAAGAAATACGACATGATTTTAATGGACTGCCAAATGCCGGAAATGGACGGTTTTCAAGCGACCACCAACATAAGAAAGATGGAGTCCGATAATTCAGAGGTGCGAGCTGCTCACGTTGGTCGAATTCCAATAATCGCGTTGACGGCTAACGCAACACAGACGGACCAACAGCTCTGCATTAAATCTGGAATGGATGCGTTCTGTTGCAAGCCGATTAACGCTTCTCGTTTGATTGAAGTAATAAACCAATGGATTGCTCCAAGAGTACAGCAAACTTCTTACTGAATGCCTGCAATGGCAAATATGCCGCAGCTCGGCACAAATTGCATGTTTTCAACTGTAAGACAGGCTGATGACATTCAGTATTAAACATTAAAAACTCGGGAAAAGAACCGACCAATTTACGCCTCGATGGCAGGTCGCGGGAGGCGGTTCTCTTAACGCGAAGCTACTCATGCCTGTACGGCAGCAACTATTCATGATACCAATGAGTACCAATCGGGGTTCCTGCTACCGTACGGCTTTATGGGAAGTGGTAAGCCCCGGCTCCGACGAACTCTCGAGTAAAAAATGCGACAATAATCAGCCCCTAGTACTTCAACGCAATGACTAAGTCCATTTATATCGGTGAATATTGCGTAAGTCAATGTTACGATGGGCGATAACTTACGTTTGGTTCGGCCATGGCAGTATGACGCCAGGGCATTTCGCTCTCGATAATTGGTAAAACGTCACTTCGACGTTTTTTTGACAACTCCAGCCGCTGTGACTGCGAAAAATTTTGTTCCGCATTGCCTCATGAACCCAAGTCTGCTTGGCAATGAAGCACCGAACTGATCTAACGGGAACATTCGCTTGAAGGGCAATGGCTTCGCAGTTTTTTCGAGCAAGGTTGGAAACCCGCCCGGTGATGTAAATCCGCAAATGCTTCCGCGTATTTTTGTCCTGAAAACAGGTTTCGAACCGGCAGAACAATCGTTTCAAATCGGTTCTGATTTTGCCGGTATTAATCTTACTCATCCTCTGAGGAGTGAATACTCATGAAGTACGGATTTTACATCATTTCCAGCAATCAGAGCGAAAACCAATTCATTGCGATGTAGTACTTGAGTACGACAAAAATTCTATAGACCAGCCACCAACGTTTCTGCATACGTCATTCGTGAAAGTGATACACGTCAATGAGGTTCATTATCGCTTGAATTCACTCGAAATTTATAGTTTTCGTCGCTCAATCTCTGCGACAATAGTTCGCAATCATTCTGATTTATTCTTACTTCCCCTGAAAATGAAAATATCAAAGAGGTGTTTTTATTGAAATCAATCTCTTGAATAAATTGTTCGTTTATATAAAATCCCGTACTATCGCCTTTTTTCTGAATCGAGCAATTATAATGTCCAACCTTGTTCTCGTTTGTATATACAGTATCGATATTCATAAAAAACTCAGGCTCCTCGTGAATACCGTCACGCACTATTTTTTTGGAAACTTCACCGTTGCTGTAGATATCCACGCAAACAAAATTGTTTCGATCCACATGATTAATGATCACTTTAGAGTGATACGGTTCATCGCTGGAAACTGATATTTTTTGATTATGTTGCGATGAAATAAAAAAACGTAAATCCCCTGCTCCACAATACCCAGATGGCGTGTCGTGCCAGGTTCCGGTGATGAGTTCCCATGTTGCAGGGCGGTTTTGTATCCATTCAATTAAGTCCTGCAGGTACACGGGATTTTTTTTTACGATGTTGTTGCATGCGTCATTAAAGAGCTGGTTGACCGTGGACTCAGATATCGTACCGAAAATGCCATGTGTACTCATATATTTCAGTATTTCGACAAACACATCATGTCTTGTGTCGAACAAAAACAATCCCAACACTCCGTATACTTCGTATTGATCATTTCTCACATCATCACCAGCTTCCGCAAATAACGGGCCGTTATTAATAAATTGGTCAGAATTGAGCAATGTGAGATCAAGGGGAACATTCGTGTCTACATTCACGGCATCCAACGAAAGCAATAATAATCGGCGAACTTTTGACAAATGGCTTGCTGAATAAATTGAGCGACTATTACTATCATATACAAGGTCGTTACCATTCCACTGGTATCTGGAAAAATGGATAGCAACCAATTCTGAAAACCAGTCCGGGTAATACTCCAGACCGTATGGAAAATAACAATCACAATAATAGTGTGTTCCCTCGTGAATGAGAGTTTCCAGCATCCACGCGGGTGAAGAATGCTGCATAATATAAATTGTTTTAGTTCCACAGCTGTATGCGCCTTCCCCCAAAGGTTTCGCGAAATATTGAGATAAATCACGACAAAAGATAACGGTACACTTAGGCTCGCGACTTGTATCTGGAAGTGCTTTGCCCTTACGCGTGCAATATTGACCAATCTTGTGATCAAGCTCCTTCCATAATGATTCCAAAAGAGCACCGTATGTGTCGATGCTTGGACAATTTGGCTTTGATGGCACTTCAAATTTCAAGACAAAATGCTCGGTTTCCTTCGTTTCGTATGGAAAATCAGGCTCGTCTTCTGCAAATGCAAACTGACATATTGTTAAGCTAACAAGTGTAAAAATTGTGAACCGTATGATATTAAACATCGAAAGGACTGAAGTGAGGAGAATTGATAAATTGCCGAACGACTCACCGTGTGTCTGAGGAAAAAAACAAAACCGCTTTTTCTTTAGCTGATTCTCGGAGCACTCATCGCGATGACAAGGCGACGATATTTTAACCGATCCGTAAAATTATTGGAAGTTCAATGTTGTGATTTCCAGTTTAAGGCTTTTACGTCACAAATGTTAATTTTGCTCTGAAACACTAATACATGCTTTTTTGTTCAGCACGTACTAAAATGAAGCAGCATTTTACATTAAAGAATCGGATAAACGCCAAGTAGAATTGTACCAAATTAACGATTTTTGGAAACCTCTATTAATTCAGTTTTCAAAAACACGGACTCTGTAAAACATGGCGTTTGAGAACTGTTTTTTTGCTTTAATGGGAATAAATTGAGGTGCCATTTTATTTCGGCAGTGGGCTGGCGTTAATGTTGGTTTCGTTATATCCACCACCTAAAGCGCGGTACAGGTTGATTACGTCAATTACCGCTTGGGCTTCGCTCCGCTTTTGCTGCAGTTCGAAAGAGAGTTTTTCACGCTGCGAATCCAGCACCCGTTGGAAATCGGAAGTGCCGTTTCTGTACCGCTCCTCGGAAATAGCAAAAGCCATTTCGTAAGATTGCACGGCTTCGCGTAGTTTTGCCAGCCGCTGCTTTTCGTTCACGTATGAAGAAATCGAGTTGTCAACTTCTTCTGCCGCCTGTAAAATAGCGAGTTCGTAACTTGCGACCAACTCTTCGTAACCAAATTCTTTCGCACGAATATTGCTCCTGATACGTCCGAAATTCAAAATATTCCAACGGAAACTCGGTCCGACTCCTGCCCGTATGTTTTCGGAATTCCAGAGGTCTTTAAAATTCGCGGCTTCAACGCCAAACGAACCGTTTAACGACAATATTGGGTAAAGGTCACCTTTTGATGCACCGATTCGCGCGTTTTGGGCAACCAGTCGTTGTTCAACGGCACGTATATCTGGTCGGCGTCGAATCAGATCGGCGGGAATACCCACCATTATTGATTCCGGCGGAACCGGAAGTGGAGCCATTTCACGTAACATTTCATCAACGTACCCCGGCGGCTTGCCAAGAAGCACGCTTAATCGGTTAAGTGCGGCACGGTGCTGTGCGTAAAGCAACGGGAGTTCCGCTTCAACGCTTGCCAAACTTGCACGAGCT
This sequence comes from Thermoguttaceae bacterium, assembly GCA_051660725.1. Taxonomy (GTDB): domain Bacteria; phylum Planctomycetota; class Planctomycetia; order Pirellulales; family Thermoguttaceae; genus JAVBSX01. The sequence goes on along the minus strand of JBOFQC010000263.1, from coordinate 3,341 downwards.
TGACTTACGTCAAGGTTACTGCTTTTCTCGATAACTTTATGTAGCTCCTCGGTTAATCGCAGTGTGTTGCGTCTTATCTCAATATTTTTCTTCGCAATGTCAATTTGATTCTGGTACAGCCGAACATTTACGTACTGAGTCGCAATGTTGGCGGAAAGAATAACCGACAAGTCCCGGTACAGCTCCTCTTGCGTAGCCAAATCGGCCCAAGCCGCTTCCGTGTAGTTGCGTAATCTTCCGAACAAGTCGATTTCCCAGCTCATGCTGGTTCCGAGCGACCAACGGTCAGTGACATCAGAGAATCCAGCGACTTTATTTGCGGAATACGAACCGTCAGCGGCAATTTGGGGAAACAATTCCGATTTTACCACTCCAACTTGCGCACGGGACTGCTGGATTCTCCAATACATTTCCCGCAAGGAAATATTTCCTATTTTACCCGCATTACCAGCCGGAACTTTTCCTTTAACACTTCTCTGTTGAGTTCGGTCTTTCGCTCCAACAAACGCTTCAGCCATTAACGAGTTGAGCAGCGGGTCGTGTAGGGTTTCCCACCACTTAATAAGCTCGGAATTGGCTCTATTTGCTATTTCGGATTTGTACCCAGCCTCCGAAACGGAGTTTTGGGCAGATTTTTTTTCTTTTTTCGCTTTTTTATTTGTGTTTTCTGTGAATTCGGCTGTTTGGACTAACTGTTCGTCGGAAGAGACATACCCAACTTGTGAAAAATTGGTAAAATTTTCTAGCGATTCTGTGTATTCGGTGTTTAATTTAATATCAGGGCGACGATAATCCGGTCCGACCTTGCAGCCGGAAGCACCCAGCAGTGAACCGCCGAGTAACAGAATTGAAAGTTTTTTAGATTTACCGAAGTCAAAAAACATTGGGAACACCCTATATATATTAGACGGTTTAAATTTCCCGTATTCAAATGAATTTACTGCACCCCGATTTTGCCTGCGCGATTCGTAGGGTATTGTCGGAAATATCGACTTTTACTATAATTCCAATTTAGTGATTTATACTTTTTTCACGATTTATACTTTGTATTATTATTGAAATACATTAGTATAAATATTCAATAACAAAAAAACCTAATGTTTAGTAATAACATAAGCAATCAGATAAGCAGTTACAAATCCGTACTAATTCAATCAACAATTTCTTTAGTGTTGATTGCAGCAACTCTTACAGCAACGGCATCGCTAATCGGGTTTCGACGAGCGTCAGAGGCGAGTGAGGAGAGATCGGCGATTCCGCTCGTCGAAGTCGTGCCGGTTGAGCAGCATCTCGGAGGGATTGATTTTCCAATTGATGGGGAGGTGATTCCTTTTCGTAATCTGAAAGTAGCACCGGAAATTCAAGGACGGGTAATTTTCAAATCGGAAAATTGCAGGCCGGGCCGTTCCGTACAAGCTGGTGAAGTTCTTATCAGAATTGACCCGGCTGATTTTGAGCTTGAAATCAAACAGCTAACTGAAACGGTTGCTCAGGCGGAAGTGAACATTTCCGAGAACAATATTCGTAAGGGAAATATCGAAAAAGCATTGAAACTGTCGAAAGAACAGCTTGCTATTCGAGAAGGTGAACTAAAAAGATACGAATCGTCAACACTTCCCGGGGCGTATTCGAGTGCTGAGCTTGATTCGGTAAAACTTTCGCTGCTGAATTGCCAGAACTCCGTGCTTCAGCTGGAAAACGAACTTTCGCTCTTTGACACACAAAAGGAAAATTACGAAAGTGCCCTCAGGCGTTCAAATGCGAGTCTTGAAATTGCCAAATTGAATCTTGAGAGAACAAACGTCAAAGCGCCGATAAGTGGAATTATCACAAGCGATTCGGTTGAAGTAAACTCCTACGTGCAAAAGGGCACAACGGTTGCCGAGATTTTGGATACATCATTGCTGGAAATCCAGTGCAGTTTGCACATGAAGCAGATAAGATGGATTTGGCAGTCCACGAATACTGAGCCGGAAATTGCATTAAACGCGGTTTCAGAATCAACTGTTCTGCCTGAATTAAACGCAGGTTCCGAATTAAACATAACGTCGGAATTTGACGCATTACCGGAAACAGTAACGAACGTTACGCATGAAACAACGCAAAATGCACCTCCAGCTTCTGAAAACGGCGAAGATTTGTCGCTTCTTGGTGGTTATGTATTCCAGCCGATTCCAGTGACGATTATATACGACATTGACGGTGAAAAATGGGCGTGGGAAGGTAAATTGCGCACGCTTGACGGTTCCGGAGTGAACGCTCTTACACGAATGGTTACGTGTCGGGTTGTGGTGGATAATCCTCATAATGTCAAACCGTATCCAGAGAATTCCAGTTCGTCGGATAATGTGAAAGGGATACTTCCGACACTACTTTCCGGAATGTTCGTTTCGATTATTGTGCACGCGAAACCAGAAGTCACGCTGTGCAAGATTCCAGAAAAAGCACTTCATCCAGGTAATAGAATCTGGACAGCAACGGGCGGTAAATTAAAGAGGCACCAACTCAAGGTGGCGACAACGACACCAGACGGAGTACTGTTTTACGCAGATGAAAAAAGTCCAACGGTATACGATCTCGTTGTCATTTCGCCGCTTGCTGTTCCAATTGAAGGCGGAAATGTAAAAGTGATAAACGATAAATGACATACCGTTAAACGGTATTCACTAATGCCTAAAGTCCAATGCCCAATGCCTTTAAATTGATTCCGCTCTGGGAAACGGGTCTTTGGAAATTTTCTTTTCGAATTCATCGTCACTTTCACCGTGGTAGCCAAAAATGGATTTTTTCGGACCAGATGATTTTTTTGACCGCCTATTGAAAGGTAACAATTGACAACCACCCAGCAAAATGCTTATGATGGATGCAATAAAAAATGTTCTGCGTTGCATTTGATCAAATTTAGGTTATTTTGCTTTGCGTGGTAATTACTGATACAAACTACGCTCAGTATACTGTTTACCAACGGTCATCACGTTTTGCAGCAGTGAACTCGTCAAGCGTTTCAAAAGTATCTTTTTTCTTCGGCTTCGGCTGTTTATCCTTTGAAAACGGATTTTTGAAAAAAGAGGTTTTAGTCGGGGCTGAATTGTACGGATCAGTTTTCTTCTTAAACGGAGAAAACGAGTTGCATCCGAGCGGGATTAGCAACGAGAACGTAAGAGTCAGTAAAATTCCAGTTTTGCCGATTTTTTTGTGCGATTTCATGTGAAAACCTGCGTTAATGCGTCTTTGAAAAAAGATAAATTACTGATCACAGATAAATTTTACGTAAATACTTTTGTTAGCCCCGGAGCCCTGCTCCGGGGAGTACACCGCCGAGCAGGGCTCGGCGGCTAACA
>JBOFQC010000262.1:0-3189 GCA_051660725.1 Thermoguttaceae bacterium | reverse complement strand
AGTCAGCGCAATAACGTAACCCGGCGGGAATTTGTCGGGATTGTTTTTAACCGCTTGATTCACATGCTTCGTTTCGACGCCGTAAAATTCGGCAACGTCGGAATCGAGCAACACCAGCGTGTCCCGAATTGTGATGACCCGATTTTCAATGTATTCAATGTGCAGCATAAATTTTTTTGTGCGATCAGGCACCACCGCCACTGCTTGAAAGTTCAGTAATCAACTTAATAAGCGGCAAAAACAACGAAATAACGATAAAACCGACCATAATACCGAGGAACATAATAAGCAGCGGTTCGAGCATACTCATCAAACTTTCGGTCAGTGTTTCCACTTCTTCGTCGTAAGTGTCAGCAACTTTATACAACATAACGTCGAGTTCACCGGTTTCCTCACCTACGTCGACCATGTTTACAACCATGTCGTCGAGGATTCGGTTACGCAACTTCATCAAATAAATTAGGGCACCAACGACTGGAATGAAAAAGAAGAAGTACAACAGTGCCCCGATATGAAAGCCGGGCCGTGAATACTGCTTCATTGGATTCGCGATTGTATCACCATCACGAATCGCTTCCAAAACGTGTTGGTACATCTCCTCGAAAACCGCATTGTTACTCGTCTCACGGGTAATATGCAACGCCTCGAGAATCGGTACGCCGGACGTTACAAGCGTTCCAAGCGTTCTTGTGGTTCGCGCAACCGTTGTTTTCTCAAACAACATGCCGAATATCGGAATTTTGAGCAAAAACAAGTGCCAACCGAATCGACCATACGAGAAACTGGTAGTTAATTTAACCATCAACCATATCGAGAACGGAATTAATGGGAACAGGAACCAATAATCAATTGCCATTTTCGAGCTTTTCATAAGAATAAGCGTCGGAATCGGCAGTTTCGTTTCGAAGCTGATAAAAATTTCCTCAAACTTCGGAATAATAAAGATCATAATGAACGTCAAAATACCAATAGCGAAAAACACAACCGCGATTGGATAAGTCATGGCGGCCTTGATTTTCCGCTTTAACTGCTCCGACCGTTCAAGGAACTCGGCGAGACGTTGTAAAATAACTTCGAGTGCACCGCCCGCCTCACCGGCTTTGATCATGTTCACGTACAGTCGGTTAAAGCATTTTGGCGTCTTAGCCATTGCTTCGGATAGGCTGGAGCCGCTCTCGATTTCCTGACAAACGTCAATTAAGCTGTTCCGTAGCGCACCGGGTTTTGCCTGATTCATCAAAATGTTAAGGCTTCGTAGAATCGGCAAACCTGCGTCCTGTAGAATCGAAAGCTGTCTGGTAAAAGTCGTCAATTGTTTAGAACCGACACGACCGAAAGAAAAAGTTTTACCACTACTTTTCTTTTCGCCTTTTTTAACGGTACGGTCCTTATACGGGGCAATTTTGGTAACCATATACCCCATTTGTCTTATGGTTGCCTGTGCATCATCCTCTGTCGGCGCTTCGATGATGTCCTTGATCTCCTTGCCTTTATCGTCGTAAGCTTCAAATTTAAACTTTGCCATGAGATGAAAATAGGTGATAGGTAGACATCAGACATTAGATGTTAGACGTCAGATGTCAGTATTTTGAAGTTGTATTGAATTGGACTTTTATATAAAAATTGAACAGTAACACGCAATTAGATTAAATCGAACATCTAAAATCTAACGTCTAATTAATCAACCACTGTTTCGCGGACAACTTCTTCAATGGTCGAGGTGCCTTCGTGTATTTTAACCAGACCGGCGTCACGTAGCGTCAACATGCCGTTTCGTTGTGCTGCCAAACGGAGGTCGGCTGCTGATGCATTTGCGTTTATCAACGCCCGTAACTCGTCGTTAATTACCATAAACTCGTGAATTGCCGTTCGCCCCTTGTAACCGGTGTTGTTACATGTAACACAACCGCGACCGCGGTAAAACTTCTTGCCTGCCACTTCTTGTTGTGACAGTTCCAATTCGTAAAGCTGTTCCGGCGGCGGATTGTACTGCTCACGGCACTCCACGCAAATTCGTCTGACCAACCGTTGCGCAAGAATCGCTTCCAACGTAGCAGTGATCAAAAATGACGGAATACCCATATCTTTCATACGTGTAATCGTACTCGGTGCATCGTTCGTGTGAAGCGTGCTAAACACCAAGTGGCCTGTAAGTGACGCCTGCACAGCAATTTCCGCCGTTTCACGGTCTCGAATCTCACCGACCAGAATCTTGTCCGGGTCCTGACGCAAAATTGACCGCAAACATTGGGCGAACGTGTTCCCGATGTCGGCGTCAATCGGCATCTGTATGATTCCGTCAATGTCGTATTCGACCGGGTCTTCAGTCGTCATCAGCTTCTCGGTTATTACGTTAAGCTCCGAAAGAGCGGCGTACAATGTCGTCGTTTTTCCGGAACCTGTCGGACCGGTAACGAGCACGATACCGTTTGGCCGTTCGATTACTTTTCGGAAGTGTTTTAACACAAACGGGTCCATACCGACGTTATCGAGGTTTAACATAACCACCGATTTGTCGAGAATTCGGGCCACGACGCTTTCACCAAACAGTGTCGGCAAAACGCTTACGCGGAAGTCAATCGGGTGACCGCCGACCGACATACGGATACGACCGTCCTGCGGAAGCCGCCGCTCAGCAATGTCGAGGTTAGACATGACCTTGATTCTCGTTGTAATCGCTGACGCCAAGTGACGTGGCGGCGGAACCATTTCGTAAAGCGTACCGTCCGCTTTGATTCGTATCTTGAACTCGTCTTCAAACGGCTCGAAATGCAAGTCGCTTGCGTGGTCTTTGATTCCGAGCAGGAACACCATGTTGAGCAATTTACGCACCGGGGCACTTTCGCTAAGTGCTTCAACGCTCGCCAAGTCGATTACGTCGGAGTGCATCATTGCTTCTGCCGCTTCGTTCAATTCCTTATCCGTTTCGAGGTCGCGGATAAGTGTTTCAACGCTTTCAACGTCGGAAGCGTAATATCTACCCAAAGCGTTTGCAATATCACGTGGCGTGGTAACAACCGCTCGAATTTGGTAGCCGAGAAAGTTACGCATCTCGTCGAGAACCATAAGGTTCTGCGGTTCGCACATCGCAACGGTAAGAATGTCGTTTTTGAAACTTACCGGCACGACTTTGTAAAGCTGAGCCATTGGTTCGGTCAGGTGTGCAAGCACTTCCGGCGGTATCGTTAT
>JBOFQC010000261.1:0-2319 GCA_051660725.1 Thermoguttaceae bacterium | reverse complement strand
CAGCTCGGACGTAAAGTAAAATTTGACCCGAAGACGGAAACCTTCCCCGGCGACGAAGAAGCTAACCGTATGATTACTAGAGCAACACGTGAACCGTGGAGATTCTAATGGTTAGCCCCCGGTATACGTCCACCACGTATGATGTCTCGCACCCGACATTTCATGTCTGATGTCTGACATCTAACGTCTAATACCTGACGTCTGACGTCTAAATTTATCATCTAAAGGAGAAATACAATATGCGTAATAATGCAATTTTAGCAACACTATTATTTGTTTGCCTTGCCGTTACGGTTACGGCAGCGGATTTCCTGCCGAACCCACCAGCCGGACTGGAAGGTACACGTGAAGCAGTAACTCAAAAAATCCTCGATTCGAAAAATGAAGATTTCCTTTGTGGTATCATCAAACTCGAAGGGGATTCTCAAGATATAGACTATGTGAAAATGCTTGCAAGCAAACGACTTGCAGTGTACGGCACGGAAAAAAGCGTCCCGGTACTTGTGCCAATGCTCGCCGCTGGTGATATGGGTATGTACGCCCGATTCGCAATGGAACCAATGCCAAACAAAGCCGTTGACGCCGCTTTCCGTGAAGCTACAAAAACGCTCAAAGGCCAAAACCTCGTCGGACTTCTTTCCAGCATTGGTGTTAGACGCGACACCGAAGCGGTGCCGTTCCTGAAACCGCTCTTGGAAAGCGAAGACGAAGCCGTTGTTAAAGCGACTTACGGTGCTTTCGGTTACATTGGAACACCAGAATGCGCGGAAATTCTGACCGCAGCTTTAAAAACTCTTTCGCCGGAAAGTACTTATGAAAAAGCGATTTGTGACGCCGCATGTAATTGTGCCGAACATCTTGCAAAAGCGGGTAAACTCGACGTCGCCCTTGATCTGTATGACACCGTTATCGACGCCGACGTGAGACCATTCCACAAAGAAGGAGCGATTTATAACCGGATTCTCGTACAAGGTGACAAGGGACTTAACGACTTGGTAAAGTACCTGAAGTCCGAAGACAAGGGAATTTTCGAGGCTGCGTTACAAACCGTTCGGTTGTTACCGTCTGAAAACACGTACCAAAAAGTAAAAGAATTAATTCCGAATCTTCCGGAAGACCGTTCTGGTTTGGTGTTTGAAGCTCTAGCAGGGATAAAAGATAAAACTACTCGCAAAGCAGTTCTGGCTGACGCAAATGCTGCTATTCAATCCAAAACCCAACCTTCTGAAGTATATTTGGTTTCGGTTATGAACGCTCTGGGCGCACTTGACGGACCGGGCGCGGTTCCCGGTTTGTTGCATGGCGTTCATACCAATAACGGTGAAGGACCCGTTGCGGAAGCCGCTTTCCGTGCCCTTATTTTCATGAAAGACAAGGGAGTTGACGAAGAAATTGCGAAAAAAGTGGCCGAATCAGGTGACAAACTCGATTCCGTGACAATTCGTCTTGCCAAAGAACGTCGTATTGCTGGAATTACGCCGCAACTGCTTAAAATCGTTGAGGAAAAAGATTCGCCGTTACGTACAGAAGCAATTGACGCACTCGGTGAAACCGCAACTCTTAATGAACTCGCAGCCGTCGCTAACCTGCTTACTTCTGTTACAAAAGAGGAAGAGAAAAAGCAGATACTAATTGCTTTAAGTGCGATTTGTTCACGTATGCCACAAAAAGAAGGATTCGACACGGTTCTTGATATCTCGGAAAAAAACGCAAATCGTGATGTGCGTTTCGCAATGATAGACCTGCTTAAAACCATTGGCGGTAAAGACGCCGTTGACGCCACACTTAAAATGGCGCTCGGTAACCGTGCCGACCTTGCCGACAAAGCGACTCAAGTGCTCGGAACCTGGGACTCGCCGGACACAATGGAAGAAATTGCCGCCGCGCTTCTTAAAGTTGCGAAAGAATCGAAAGAAGAACGCTTCAAAACACGTGGAATCAGGGGTTACATCCGATTAGCTCGTCAATTCAATTACCCGGAAGACCAGCGTATCGAAATGATTAAAACCGCTTTTGATACCGCTACTCGTCCAGAAGACAAAGCGTTGGTTTTCGATATTTTCGCTCGTAATCCGTCAATCACGATGATGGAAAATGCTGTTTCCTACACTTCCGAACCGGAATACAAAGAGCGTGCTTGTGCTGCTGCAGTTGCTACAGCGGCAAAACTGCAAGGCCGCTCTACTCGTATCGCAGACGCGATGAAAAAAGTAATCGAGCAGACGAAAGATGCAGAAACCAAAGCGAAAGCTCAGTCCATTTTTAATAAAATGAACAGCGATTCTGACAACCTTCAAATCATAAAAGCGGTGTACGGTT
>JBOFQC010000260.1:0-7264 GCA_051660725.1 Thermoguttaceae bacterium | reverse complement strand
GAGGTGTCAAGTAAGTCCGAACTTTTTTTCACACGGTTTAAGACTGAAAAAACTGCGGTCTCAAACTCCGGTTGTACTTTCGCGAATTTCACCGGCTCTTCGTTCAGGAACCACGAAATCGAACTTGTCTCCGGTTTTTTTCGTATTGTTCTGTTAAACGTATTCAGGTTAATCGGCCCGGTGTAACCTGGTGTCATTGATAACTTCGGAGCAGAAAAATCCGCTTTGGCAATTTCTGAGCCACTTATTCCAGAATCAGTGGTGTCGAAATTAACATTTGGTGCAGCAACCGGTTCGGTAACAAAAGCTTCTGAGTTTTGGTTTTCCGATAAAATCTGTTCAGCGTCAATGTTCGCTGGTAGCTCGACATTTGTTATCAAACCCAATTTCGTGCGGAGCTTGTCAACACTTAAACCCGCTTCTGTCAGCCAATGAAACGCCCGGCATTCTGTCTCCTCAAAAAGCGCAAGCAGAACCGAAGCGGCAGAGATTCCATACCGTTCACGTGGAAAAAACTCATCCGCTTGCGACAATACACGATAAGCACCTGGCGTCAAATTTATCTTCATATCATAAAGTATAACATGAGCACCCGATTTTGCGAGCCGGGGTTTTCGGATTCCCAAGTTGAACAACTGACAGATTGATATGCAATTTGTAAACCTCACCCGCCAACTTACGTTGGTGGCTCGCTAAAGGTACCGACTCGCTAAAGGTGCAGACTTGAAAAGTCTGTGCCAGAAAAGTATAATGATAAGTAAATATACTTTACACTCATCATGCTGAACTTTTATAATGACACGAACCGCAAAAGCATTTTCTTTCATCCTGCATTTTCTCTGCGTTGGAATTTTGTTTACAAGTACAATTTCGGCAGACGATTCGCCGCAGTGGGGTAACGGTTATTCGCATAACAATATTTCAACGGAAAAAAATCTGCCTGCAAAATTCTCGCCCGGTAAAGTCGATTCAGAAACAGGGAAATTACAAGGAGCAGGCCCAGAAGTACGCTTTGCTGTCAGACACGGACAAACGAATTATTCAGCTCCGGTAATCGCAAATGGCAAAATTCTTGTCGGCACAAACGACTGTGAAATCTACGACCCTGTACTTGCTGGTGACCGCGGCGTTTTGCTTTGTTTCGATGAAAAAAATGGCGAATTTCTCTGGAAATTGGCACTTCCCAAGTACGAAGAGAAGCGATTTTTCGATTACCAAAACACCGGTATGATTTCGGCTCCAACTATTTGCGGTGATCGGGCGTATCTGGTTTCCAATCGCGGTGAAGTACTCTGCCTCGACTTAAACGGAATGACAAATGGAAATGACGGACCGTTCAAGGATGAAGGTATTCTTATGTCCGACACGGAAAACAAAACTTACGTACCAACGGAAAAAGACGCAGACATTATCTGGTGCCTTGACACTAAAAAGCTCGGAATCCGTCAACATGACGCCGCCTGCGCTTCAATTGTTGTGCATGACGGACTACTTTATATAAATACGACAAACGGTCTGAACGAAACGTACACTGCGGTTGAATGTCCTGACGGTGCCTCGCTGTTAGTTGTTGACGCTGAAACCGGCAAACCGCTAGCGCAAGATGACCGCTGGGTGGGTGAAGACGTTGTACACGGTCAGTGGTCATCTCCGACAATTGGCGAAGTCGAGGGTAAGCCGTTCGTATTTTTCGGCGGCGGAAACGGCGTCATATACGCTTTCGAAGCGTTAAATCGTGACAAACTATTTTCCGAAGTTGAGACCTCGGGGAAAATGTACCGAATTCAGCCGAAGTGGTGGTTAAACGGCCAACCGTGGGTGCGAAAAGGCGAGGAACCGGTTCCATTTAAAATCGGACGAGGCAGTGAATCGTACACCTGCCAAGCACCCCCTGTTTTCGCCGACGGAAAAATTTATGTTGTGTTCAGCACTGAAAGTTGGATTGGTGCCAAGCCCGGCAACGCAGAGTTATTTTGCATTGAGCCGAAAGCGGATTTTCAAGGTGATATTTCGTACATGTTTGCCGAACCGGTCAAAATGAAAAATTGCTGGACTTCCGGACTTACGGAGGGTATAATCACCCCACCAACAATTTCTAACGGGTTAGTTTATTACGCAGACCGAAAAGGTAACTTTTACTGCCGCGACGCTGCAACCGGCGAACTCTGCTGGACCGAAAAAATCAAAGGCGACCCGTGGGGAGCTCCTTTGGTGGCAGACGGAAAAGTTTATCTCGGACTCGGAGACCGTAAAACACTTTTGGTCTTCAAAGCGGGCCGTGATCCGAAATTATTGGCCGAGATCGGATTTTCAGACGGGCTTTTCGCACCAATTGTCGCGGCAAACGGAACTCTGTTCATTGTTACTAGCAGAGTCTTGTATGCGATTGGGGAATAAGTATTTAATAATTTTTTAAGGAGTTAGGTGAGCAGGTGATTCGAAATTATCTAACTTCTACCAAAACAATTTACACATTTTTTATTATGAAACACATTTATTTTTTCGCAATTATTGCAACTGTTTTTCTTTTCGAACCTTACGCTTTTTCTGCACAGCCGAGTTTTCAGGTCGGACCACTCGGCTCTCTGACGAAACCGCAAACAGGTAAATCACGTCGAAGCGGCTCTGCTGCACCGGAGCGTTCAAGTAACCGAGACCAACGCAACATTTTGCCGGGCCAAAAATTAGTGCTCGCCGACATTGAAGGGGCCGGCGCGATTCGTCACATGTGGATCACGTTCCCGGAACCGCGTCCCGATTGGCTCGGTCAAGACGGAAAAGCAGATCACAGCGAACTCGTTCTCAGAATGTACTGGGACGGTGCGGAAGAACCAGCCGTTGAAGCTCCGTTCGGCGATTTCTTCGCTGCCGGGTTCGGTGAACGCGCACCGATTAACTCCATGCCAATTATGGTTGAGGGGGGCGACGCTTATAATTGTTTCTGGATAATGCCGTTTAAGAAATCGGCTCGAATCGAAGTGGAAAACCAGGGCGAAAAGATGTCCGGCTCATTTTATTTCCAAGTAGATTACGTGCTTGAAGATTCCATTCCGGAAGACACACCGTATTTCTGCGCTCAGTACAAGCAGGAATTTCCGACCAAATCAGGCCGCGATTACCTGATTCTCGACGCTGTCGGTAAAGGCCATTACGTCGGAACCGTGCTAAGTGGTCGGGCGAGAAGTCCCGAATGGTTCGGTGAAGGGGACGAAAAATTTTACATTGACGGCGACGAGAAACCGACAATTCAAGGAACCGGTACCGAAGATTACGCCTTGAACGCTTGGGGAATGGGGACCGGTACATATCCGTACTTCGGTGTTTCTATTCTTGAAGGGGAATGGGGGATGGTTGGTTGGCATACGACAATTTACCGCTGGCACATTGTCGAACCGATCCACTTTGAAAAGTCGTTACGTGTTGAAATTGAAGATTTCGGCTGGATTTCAACAGACGAACTCAAAGACGGCGTACATCCGGGCCACATTGAGCGAAACGACGATTTCGCAACGGTTGCGTTTTGGTATCAGCAAGGTCAGCCGAAGCGATTCACAACACTTCCGAGTGCCAAAGAGCGTAAATTGCCGAACATTGACAAGATCGTTGAAGGTAAAGACCTGATTAAAGATGCCAAAAAGAGCAACGACGTAAACCTGTCTATTCAAAAGGGTTACGACTGGACTGGTGATGGTCAGATTTTTGCCCGCAATGCGAAGAAAACCGACGCCGGCAACGGTGAATGGTTCGAAGTAGACTTTGATATCAAAGACGAAGAATTCCGGCAGTTGACGCTTCGGATGACAATGGCTAACGATTACGGCATTTACCGTATTCTCTTTGACGGCGAAGAAGTCAGGCCCGCTGAAGATTTTTACAGTGAAGAACTAAAAATCAAAGAGCTTAATCTCGGCAGCAAAACGCTTCCTCTTGGCAAGCACACGCTCCGATTCGAGTGCATTGGCAAACGTGGTGAAGCACTTGGCGCACACTGCGGTTTGGATTCCGTCCGACTTCGTGAACGCTGGAACCTCAAACGCGACGTACCAGCTGACGTTCAAGTTGATCGGGAAGGGTTGTAAAACCAAGCAGTAAATTTTATTAGCCCCGGAGATTTGCTCCGGGAATTTTGCTGAAAAGCACTCGGTATGTTGTGGTATTACGTATTTGACACAAAATTTTATTACAGAACCATTATGAGTAACAAAATAATTATTAGAAAGCGAAAGTTACCAACTGTCCTTGGTACTGTTATATGTTTGCTTATCGGTCCGATTTGCATGTTTGTGGTTTTGTATCCAGAAGGGGATATGAATTACCGTATTGGGTCATTTGTTGCTGCTCTTATTTTTTTGCTCGGGGCCATCTGGGGAATAAGTGAATTAACATATACCAACGCAGGAATTGAAATTTCAAAAGAAGGAATTTGTGATAATTCAACACGGATGGCCTGCGGTTTTGTTCCGTGGACGAACGTAAAGAAGATTCTCGTAATTTCTAGTAAAGGGCACTGTTATGGGTCATTTATACTAAATGATCCCAAACAGGTTTTGGCACAATCACCCGGTTGGTTGGCTCGGTTTTTAAATACCCTGAATCACTATAATTTTGCCAGCCCTGTAAGAATCAATTTGCAAGGATTCAAAATAAAACGAGACGACTTGATTAACCTGCTGTATGCCGCTTACGGTAAAGAAGACGGAATCGAGTTTCAGTAAGTCCAGTCGGTAAATTTTGTTGGCCCCGGAGATTTGCTCCGGGAATTTTGCTGAAAAGTGCTCGGCTTGTTGTGGTACTACGTATTCAGCACAAAATTTTTCTTACAGAAGCATGATGAGCAACAAACAATTTATTAGAAAGCGAAAGTTACCAACTGCCCTTGGTACTGTTATGTGTTTGCTTATCTGTCCGCTTTGTATATTGGTAGTTTTGTCTTCTGAAGTTGATACCAGTCACCGTATTGCTATATTTATTGCTGCTCTTGTTTTTTTGCTCGGGGCCATTTGTGGAATAAGTGAATTAACATATACCAATGCTGGAATCGAAATTTCTAAAGAAGGAATTCGTGATAATTCAACAAGAATGTCATGCGGTTTTGTGCCGTGGACAAACGTAAAAAAGATTCTCGTAAGTTCTTATAAAGGTCGCTGTTATGTGTCATTTATACTGAATGATACCAAACAGGTTTTAGAACAATCTCCCGGCTGGTTGGCTCGGTTATTAAATACCCTGAACCATTATAATTGCGCCAGCCCTGTAAGAATCAATTTGCATGGATTCAAAATAAAACGAGATGATTTAATAAATCTGCTCGATTCCGCATACGGTAAAGAAGACGGAATCGAGTTTCAGTAAATCAAATCTGCGAATATCGCACCTAAAACTTTTCACCCGAAATCGTTTCGTAAGCTTCGACGTATTTTTCCCGGGTTTTTTCTACAATCTCAGCGGGTAGCTGCGGCGGTGTGGAATTCTTATCCCAGCCACTCTGCGTGAGCCAATCTCGTACAAACTGTTTGTCGTAAGAAGGTTGCGACTTGCCCGGTTCGTATTTATCAGCAGGCCAAAACCTGGAACTGTCCGGTGTCAAAACTTCGTCGATTAGTGTCAGCTTCCCGTTTATCCACCCGAACTCGAACTTCGTGTCGGCAATGATGATGCCGCGTTTTCTGGCGTACTCCGAGCCTTTGGAAAAAATGTTAATCGACATTTCACTGAGCGCGTCGGATGTTTCTTTGCCGACTATTTCGACCATTTGCTCGAACGAAATATTTTCGTCATGCCCTTCTTCAGCTTTCGTGGACGGCGTAAAGATCGGCGTTTCCAGTTGCGAACTCTCCTGCAAGCCACTAGGCAACGTGATACCGCAAACGGTACCGCTTTTTTTGTATTCGTTCCAACCGCTTCCGCTTAAATAACCGCGAACAATGCACTCAATTGGCACCACTTTGCCTTTTCTGCAAAGAATCGAACGGCCTTCAAACTGCGACAAGTCGGTGCCTGCCGGAAACGGCATCTTCGTCACATCAGCGGTAATCAAGTGATTTTCCACGCCGAGTGTTTCGAACCAAAACAACGACATTTTCGTCAAGACTTTGCCTTTGTCCGGAATTCCGGTAGGAAGTATCCAATCAAAAGCGCTTATCCGGTCGCTACTTACCAAAAGAAGCGAATCTCCGAAGTCGTATACATCCCGAACTTTGCCACGTCGGGGTGTCATGCCAGGAATTGCAGTTTCTGTTATTATCATAATAATTTTGTTGGTTGATTAGTGTACTTGAAAACGTCAGTCTTCTACAAATTCAATCGGCTCGTCTGGAATGTGATTATTAAGCCGCATTGCGATTTTCCCGTCAAAAAGTTGTTTAAGTACATCTCCGACGATATGTTCACGCCACCCACGTGTCAGACGCGGCACAATCCCTTCCGGCAACGTTCCGTACATGTATGCAATAAATTCCCGCACATCCGTTTGAGTTCCAACAAGAGAAGTAGCGATGCGTTGTTTTTTGCAAATCATGTTAAAAGCCGTAAACATGAATTGGGTCATTACATTATACTGCGGATATGATTGGCGTGAAGAAGGTGCCGGTAACTCACTTGCTTCGAGATTTAGAGCACGATCAATCGCAGCCGCAATTTCTCCGTACTGCCTTACAATGTCAGAGCGGTTCAGACCGCGAATCGTTTCAATTCGGCTTATGTCGCTTGATTTCAGTTTTGCGATTTCGATTAGTAAATCATCCCTCAAAACACGTCCGGAAATCTGATTCGTTTTCTTCGCCAACCTGTCACGCCAGTACCAAAGTTCGCGCACAATTGCCTGTTCACGCAAAGGAAGCGAAGTGACTTTTGTTATTTTACGCCATTTTTGCGATTCGAGGTCTTGCTGTAATTTGAAACAAGACTGGATAGACTCGTCGTGAAACCAGGCGAATCGATTCAATTTTTTCATTTCCCGCTTCAACTTTGAAGATAATGAAGCGAGATGCCTTACGTCATTGAGAGCGTATTCGACCTGACGTTCACTTAGAGGCCGTCTCAACCAATTCGTAAGCGTTTCCGTTTTGGTCAGGCCGACCCCAAGTAATTTTTCAACAAGAGAACGAAATCCAGCCGGGTAATCAATACCAATGAATCCGGCAGCGAGTTGCACGTCAAACAGCCATTCTGTTACCGTGCGATCAGACGTTTTCCAGAATGGCTGTTTGACGTGCAACTCGCTGCCGGATTCATTGGTATTGATTACCCGGCTGGATTTCGTTCT
>JBOFQC010000259.1:0-2093 GCA_051660725.1 Thermoguttaceae bacterium | reverse complement strand
TTGAACCGAACTCGATTTCTCAACACGTACTTTACCTTGCCGGGTATAAACTCGACAAAGACGACTTTGAAAGCCTTCTTGGCGAATTGAAAAAATACCCCGGTGCCAAGAAGAAGCTCAACGACATGTTGGCTAGAACAAATACACTGTATAACCCCGAAGTCGGAAAAGTTACGACATTCCCGGCAACGTGGTACCAATCGGTTAACGCGCTCGGCATTGTCATCTTCGCACCAATCTTTGCTTTTATGTGGGTTTATTTGGCTGGTAAAGGAATCCAACCTTCAACGCCCGTAAAGTTTGGAATCGGTCTTTTACTCCTTTCGACGAGTTTCATGGTCATGGTTCCAGGCGCGATACAATCTGCAAACACAAACGGACTCGCGGGCGCATACTGGCTACTTCTTTCGTACATGCTTGCAACATGGGGTGAATTATGTTTGTCGCCGGTTGGATTATCAATGGTGACGAAACTTTCACCTGTTCGTTACGCTTCACTTTTAATGGGCGTCTGGTTCCTGTCAAGCGCGCTTGCAAATTATCTGTCAGGAATACTTGCCGCTTGGTTCGGAACAAGTGAAGATGGTTCGTCTCCGCTTAACATCATTTACGGCAAAGCGGGCGGAATGGCCGACTTTTTCGTGATAATGGCGTTGATTCCCGCAGTTGCCGGCGTGATCGTTCTCTGTTTGGCACCAATGCTCAAGAAAATGATGCACGGAATAAAATAACCGGATAAATAAAGAGCCGGGGACGAAGTGCAACGTAGTCCCCGGGTTGCGAAATAATAAAGCGATCAGGTGGTAAATGATTTTTATAATTTACCGCCGCATTCGTTGCAGAATTTAGAGTTTTCTTCATTTAGTTTGCCGCAGCTTTGACACCGAATCATAATGATTTTTTCTTGAGCGGTATCAGTATGTTTGCTAAATTTCAGACCGTCTTTATCCAACAGTCCCGCTTCGTCCAGAGCGTCTTTAATAACACCACCCTTCATTCTGGAAAACGGTTCCACATCGTCTCTTGCCTGTTTGGGATCAAGAATAATACCGGCACCAGCGAGACCGGAACGACCAATCGCCATAAGAACATTACCACCCGCGACCAGTGCGAACCCTATAAATGCAAGGGAAAAAGCTGATCTAATCATACCTGGTGAACAACCGAACGGAATCGTCAAAAACGGCAATGAGAAAAGAAATAATCCGACACCGACCAGTCCCATTCCAAGATAATATGCGGTTTTTCGCTCTGGTGTTATTTCTCGTGTCATTTTTATTTACTTGCGCAATTTTTTAGTTGGTGTGGGAAGGTAAAAATACACAATTCCTCGGCTTTTGCGACTTCGTTTCACCTCGTCTGGAAAGTCGAGAAGCATTTTTTTGAAAAAAATAATGCAATATATTACAATATAGGCAACTATACTGTCGCTCGGCAAAAACTGTATGTTTTCCAATTCAGGGTAAGTTGAAGATAACCAGTACCAAACATTGAAAAACTCGGGAAAAGAGCCGACCTATTCATGCCTCGGCGGCAGGTCGCGGGAGGCGGAACACTTCACGCGAAGCTACTTACGCCTGAACGTCAGGTTCACGTCCATACCGGGCTCCAGTATATGCAAGAAATATACCGCAAAACACCTCTTACGCCAAGTATTCTGATGTAAGTTTTTGAAACCAACCGATCAAAAACAAAACCGCCGAACTTTTCAGCTCGGCGGTTGAATAAAGGCTGTATCCTCTGCTGCTACGCCACCAATACAAAATTTGTGATGATGGAAACGCTGATCTAGGATCAGCGGCTAAACACAATCGACAAATAAAAATTTGGTTGTGTAATACTCTCAGCTTTACTGGATTAACATTGCTGCGTATTGTGGCAGCTGGTTGGCTATACCTAACACTTTGGCTCCCGACTGCACCAAAATCTGCGTTCTGGTTAAACGTGAACTTTCTTCCGCGAAGTCAGCGTTCGAGATTGACGCCTCAGCCGCCGACATCTGTTCAACGGTGTCTTCAAGCGACGCAAGGTTCGGTTCCAGAGTACATTTTTGCAAAGCACCTAATCTGCCGCGAATCGTCGTTATCGCATTT
>JBOFQC010000258.1:0-4303 GCA_051660725.1 Thermoguttaceae bacterium | reverse complement strand
CAAACTGCAGTAAGCCTTGATGCACTTGCTTCAGGTTTTGTTTTCAATGAAGGTGGCAAAGTCAATCCGCCAAAAATGCCTAAAGGTGATATTGTTTTCCCAAAAGAAAACGTACGAAACATTCAATAACGTGTTGAACACTTGGACGTGCTGACCGTGGCATGTGCGTTGTGTAACCTGTGACGATTTATACCGGAGCCGGTATGGGCGGTGCGCTTCGCGTGAAGTGTTCCGCCTCCCGTTGGTCGGCTCTTTTCCCGAGTTTTTCACTGTTGGAACTGATTATCCTCAGTTTTCCCAACATTTGAAAACATGCAATTTATTCCGGGCGACAGTATATCTTTTCTCAAATATCAATGTTACTCATAGAAGATGCAAAACTTCGCCGTTGGCTGAAGTGTGGTGTTGTTGCGGGAGTGTCCGGAGGCGCAGACAGTGTCGCTATGTTGCGGGTTTTTTGCGACGCAACAAAAGAGTTGCACCGACAAAAATTGACGCCACAACCGCAGTTGGTCGTGGCTCATGTCAACCACTCTTTGCGTGGAGATGAGTCTGACAGAGATGCAGCGTTTGTGAAACAACTTGCGGATAGTCTCTCGTTGCCGTATTTTGAGAAAACGCTGACACCGCCGGACTGGAGTCGGGATGACACCGGAAGTATTGAATCGGCTGCAAGAAATTTGAGGTACTCATTTTTGTTGGAAGTTGCCGAGAATAACGGACTGCGTCACATCGCAGTTGCTCACACGAGGAGTGATCAGGTCGAGACAGTTTTGCACCGAATTGTTCGCGGCACTGGAATCTCCGGGCTTGCCGGCATTCCGCAGGTGAGGCAGCTCAACGATGCGGTATCAATAATTCGACCTTTCCTGCATTTAAAGCGAAGCGAAGTTCTCGATTATCTTGCAGAAATCGGCCAGAAGTTTTGCGACGATTCGACGAATTTCGTTCCTAAATATACACGAAACAAAATACGTCTTGAACTTTTGCCGCATCTGGAGCAGGAATATAACTCGGGCGTCAGCGAAGCTGTAACGCAACTTGCGCAACTTGCTTCGGAAGTACAAGAAATAATCAACGAGCAAGTCGAATTACTTTCTGAACGTGTGATTATACGTGAATCTAAAAACAAAATTGTGCTCGACTTGGAAGAATTGCGTAAAAGCTCCGATTACATTATACGCGAGCTGTTTACGCTGATTTGGAAGAAGAAAAACTGGCCGCTTAGAGAAATGGGGTATGTAAAATTTAACTCGCTTTTGAAATTAGTAAAGCCGGATACATGCAACGAGCTTGAAGCCAAAAATTTCCATTTCCCCGGTGGTGTCATTATTGAGATCGACACCACAAAAGACAAAAAATTTTTGTTGGCAATCCGGCGAAATTGCGAATAAAGTCAGTCTTATGTCGAGGCAGTAAATTTAGTACCCGTTTACGACATTAGGACTTTGAAATCCTGTCCAATTGGCTAGATCAACACAATAACAGAAAATCATTCATTTAAATCACTGGCTTTGAAATCAATGATTAAATTTTTCTCATTTTTTTCAACTGTTACACGATATGGTTCTTTTCGATTCTGCATGATTTCCACAACTTTGTGCGATGCTTCATTTTGGCCAGTTGAGCCTACTGGTATTGTCAAGTTAACATTATGTTCTCCGCTTTGTACACCTTCTTGCCGTATAGTGTACTGCATCTTGAATTTACCTTCTTTGTTTGTCACACCGGTGCTTGGGCGGCCACCAGCTTGCGGCATGAAGGTAACTTCCATTAGTTGTGCCGGCTCTCCTTCGTAAGTTACCGTACCCTCAACCTTGTAAATTTTTCCCCACTTGTTACCAGGTTGACACCCTGGTGTCACACAAACAAGCAGAAAAATAAAAATTGAAAATTGTGAAATTGATCGTATCGGAGTATATTTCATGTTTAAATTACCTTTCTTGTATGTTAAACCGTAGTCGGCCTTATAATGAAACGACCTGGCTATGATAAAAATAAATGACACACAAATAGAAAACCTATTTGCGCAGAATGAAAGAATACAAGCCGGAATGTAATGTCAGAGAAATGACGGCTAAAGCTATAATGATATGCTTAATTCGTCAGTATGCACGCATATTTCGGGCTTTGACTTAATGTCTACAAAAAACAGCCCCTCGACTTTTCAAACGGAGTCGCAAAAGTCGAGGAATGCGTGTTTTAACATGGTATTTGCCAAAACTGCCAATTTTTGTTTTGTTTCGCGCGGAGGAACAAAGGACACGAAGAACCTTGTTAAAATCCTCCGTGTGCTTCGTAACTTTGTGAGAAAAACATGAATCAGCCTCGGTAACCAACGAAAAATCGTCGGCTGCCGCAACTGTTTATTCAAATTTTTGGCGATATGGCAAAAACAGGCAAAACGGGCGAGCCGTTTCACCTCTTCAAAACCCTGCTTTAGAACGGTCTGATGGATTCACCGCCGTTTATTGAAAATCCGGCTTGATAGGCATTCCAATCGCAAGTTTCCGAAAGGAATTGGCAACTACCGTCAGCCAAACCAACGTTGATACCTCCGGTATGATACCCGGTAGCTCCACGAACAGCGGAACGGAAGGCGGACGGAGAGTTTACTGGATAGTTTGACGCACTGTCACTCCAAACGACGTATCCATACGATTGATGATTAGTCCAGAAAAATGTGTTTTGCGGTTCATTTGGGTTATAATCAGCCCAGCCAGTCGGCTTCCACTGGTGAGAAGATTCAAGGAAAAGAAATGTGTTCGATGTTCCGTCTGGTATTTCGATTCCACGTCCTGAGTCCATGGCTGCGACACCGTCGAAAACACGGTCAAATGGGTTGCCTAGTGAATCCTTATCTGCGGTTCCGTACCAAGCGGCTCGAACATCTTTTGGAGATTTGAAGCGTTCAGGGCAGCCATAACCACCATTTATTGAGTAGTCTTTTGCGTAATTGACAATTCTAGGTACTGAAGGACATCTAAATGTCGGTGGCATACCGCGAACAATTTGTTCATTAACTCCACCATCTCCGGCAACGATTTCGGCTTCTTCATGCGCACCTGACTGAACACCGGAATGTTCTTGCCAACCGACTGCACAACCGACTGCACCCCACGCTCGAACTGAGAAATTGATTTGCGAAAATAAAGCCGTACCTTCAATATAAGGAAGAATAAATGCTGGCCAACTATACATACCACAACCTATGCCGTGGCAACTGGGATCGGTAAATGCTTTGATATTACCAGAAGGGAGCGATCTCTGCGCATCATTATAAGTATGAGCTGCGAGTGAAAGTTGTTTGATGTTGTTTACACATTGCATACGTCTGGCTGCTTCGCGCGCGGCTTGTACCGCAGGTAGTAAAAGTGCGATCAAAATTCCAATAATTGCAATTACAACTAAAAGCTCAACAAGGGTGAATCCCCTGCGATTACATGCCCGTTGATCGGGATTAGTAATTAAACTGGTCTTTTTCACTTTTTTCATTGGTTACCTCATAACAGAAAAGTTGAGAATAAATATTTTGAGGAATTAGCAACTGCCAATACCTCACAAGTAAATATACTGTAGACGGTTTAAACTTTCCGTCTGTAAAAAAATACGCCTTGCAACACAAGGCGTATTTTAGAAGCTGAGGGGCAATCGCCTACACCAGCTTCAGCATATACATTAGTATATTAATGCCTTTTACAGGCATAATCAACAATAAAATATTTATATGCAATAAGAAAACCATATTGATTATCCCATCACACAAGGAGAATCAGAGGTCGTTTATGATTTACGAAACACAATACGTAAAACTTTGTCTCGAACAAGACACCACTTAGGACAAACCTCACTCCGGTCCTGCAGATAACTTTGCATTAAATCGTAAAAAAAGATTTTTACGAAAAAAGTTTTATTTGTGAAAAAATATTTTACCGTAGCTGTTCCGATGTCCAGAAAGTTGCCAAAGAATAGCCGATTCATTCGAAATCAAACCGGCAATATCTCAAAAAGAATAAAAAATATGTCGAGTAAACATTTATTTTTCGGTTTTATCATATAGTCAGTTCGCCGTTATAAGCTGTAAATCAAACGTCAATCTAAAATTTTTACATGGCAAGCAAAGTATAACTGGTTGAAAATCACACTAATTTCAACCCGTCATCATCAATTTCGAAAGGTAGAATTTCGTCCGGGCAGACGCTTCCTCTGTGTTTCGAAACGTACATTGCACGCTTAAATTTCAGACCGTCTTTAATTTTGCCGAGGTAGATTATCGTGTTAGCCCCAGCGAGTAAATCACCCG
>JBOFQC010000257.1:0-5898 GCA_051660725.1 Thermoguttaceae bacterium | reverse complement strand
TTTCAAAGTCGTCTTTGTCGAGTTTATACCCGGCAAGGTAAAGTACGTGTTGAGAAATCGAGTTCGGTTCAACCTTGAATTCATCCGGAGTCTCTGGTTTTCTGTTCGGAAGAGCAGTTTCCGCAGGGATTCTCGAAGCGATTTTGTCGTACAATTCAAGGGTTTCGGAACGCGGAACCGATTTAATCGGAGATTGTTCGAGAACACCAGAGTTTGTCGAATCATTTGATTCAACAATTGGTTGGCCGGAGAATTCGATTCTTTCCTTCACGACGAGTTTGTCGGCGGAGTCAAGCAACTCTTTTACAAGCGAATCAATCGGAATTTCTTTACCTTCTTGGTCGAACAGGAATTTGTCTTTTTGGTTAAATTCCTCAAAAACAACTTTGAAATATCCTTTTTCATTGATTTTAGCCTGTCTTTCTTTTTGTTTTTCTTTGGCTTGTTCGAGTTTCTTTTCTTTTTCTTTTTTCCGCTGTTCAGAAGTTTTTTGCAGCAGGTCGGCTACATTAACGTGGATTTGTTCCATCTCGTTGATAGCCTCTTTGAGGTCTTTCGAAAACTCATTCGGAAGCATTGGCGATATCGACTCTGGAATCAATCTGGTTACCGCGGAGGGAACTCTTCGGTCTGTTTCCTTTTTCGCAAACAAATTCAAAGTGGAACCCGCTTGTTCAAAAGCGGTCCAGAACGCAATTGTGAAAAACACGAGAATACCGATTACGAACATTCTGTCATAATCTACCCGGGTGAGCGGTCTGGTCCGTTCATATTCGGCGACTCGAAGTGCTTCTTTTTGTTTTTCAGTTTTTGCCGTGTTGTCATCGGCTCTCATGGGTGCCAACCCGATATTCGAAAGGTAGAACGGACGTAAGCAGGAATAAGTAATCAAACCGAAAATCATACCAACACCGGCAGTCATAAATCCGTATGAGTAACCGATTTTTTCGGCAATTGTTCCGGCAATAAGCGGAGCAAGCATTGCACCGAGGTTGATGCCCATGTAAAAAATGGTAAACGCACCGTCCCGGCGTGGGTCGTCTTTACTGTAAAGCTGACCAACCATGACGGAAATACACGGTTTGAAGAAACCGGTACCGACAATCATTAAAGAAAGGCCGACGTAAAAAGCCAGCATACCCAAAGGATCGTCCCTAAAATTGACAGGGATTCCGGCACCTTGTCGGCAAAACTCCGTTGACGCGAGAGTGAATTCGCCAATTGCCATTACGACACCGCCCCAGAACATACTTCGATGTGGTCCGATAAAGCGGTCTGCGACCCAACCTCCGAGCAGCGGCATCAGGTAAACCAAGCCGGTAAAAATTCCGTAAAGGCCGTAAGCGTCTTTTTCGGTCCAACCTAAACCGGGGTTGTCGGCTGTTGATTTGGAAACCAGATAAAGTACTAAGAAAGCACGCATTCCGTAATAGCAGAAGCGTTCCCACATTTCAGTTGTGAACAAAACCCAGAGCCCGGCTGGATGGTGTTTGGGAAATTCCTTTAACTCACTGGAAGCAGCCATTGTTGCCGCATCCTCGTCTGTAATCATTGAAGCTTTGTCATTCGAGTTTGAACTCTTACCTTTTTTTCTGCTTTTGCTGCTCACGGGGCAAAATCTCCTTGCAATGCAAATTTGTGTCGGAATGGTGTCTAAATAAAGAATAATTTAACGGTGAGATTGTAGCAAAAATCGTATTCTCCGTCCAGTAGAAAAATATTTCAATCAGATATTTTTACGAAATTACAGACGATCAGCAAACTAATGTTAAACTGTAACGATAAAAAGCACTCTGCAATTGTACGGCAATTGCACGCATGGAAAAAGATTTAAAGGATAAACTCGGTGTTTATCTTCTTGTTTGTTGGCGATTCAGAGCAAAAGATTGGATCATCAATTGCATTTGAGATAGAAGTTGCTCAGAAGTTTTTTGAGCAGTCAGGCATTGAATAAGATTGCCTTGTGGCGACATGAATTGGACAGTTGGCATACCTTTTACGCCCAATTTTTTACATAGTCTACTATTCGTGTCAACATCAACGGCAACACAAATAAACTGTTTGGACATGTTTACAACTCGTTTGTCACTAAAAGCGTCGTCAAGCATTTGTTTGCTGAAAACGCAATTCGGAGCGTAAAAGAAAACCAAGAGCGGTTTATTGGATGCCTCTGCCTGCTCCAAAGCCGAAGCGTAATCTGACATGAAGATTACTTCGTCTTTTGAGTGGCTGTTTTTATTATGAGGAATGTGTTTATTCTTGCTTCTGCTTGTTAAATTTCTACTTGTTACCGTGTTTGGGATTTGATTTACAGAAGATGAAGACAGAATATTATCATCAGGACTAACCGAGGAAGTGGAAATTGTTATCTGGTGGTTTCCACAACCGACCAGCGCGCAGCAGAAACAGACCGCACAAATTGCCGAAATGTTTGAAAAGCTTAATCTAATCGAAGACATAGAATAAAAGTTGTAACAATCCATTTTTACGCATTTCGCCCATTTTGCGCAGACCTTTTGCACCTACACTAAAATGCGTACACTTCCGGCTTTTTTATCGTCTAAAAAATTCACGAACTTTAGGTACTAATTGCATTTTGCCGGATTTTAGAATACAACACAATTATTAAGCTGGCGACCTGTTTGCCGCGAACCATGTTAGCCGGTGAGCCCCGCTTGCCGCATAGGTTAGGAATCATTTGGCTGTCTCTCTTTCTAACAATATTATTTTAACAATGCGAACTATATTATTATTCTCGTTGATTACGCTTCCATTTCTTTGTTCCGGCTGCGAGAAACCACGTTCTGCAGACGCAGAGCCAGCAAAATCGGACACTGTGAAATCGGACGAGATACTGCTGAAAATCGAGCCGCTAAAAATTGATGAAGCAGCGGCCTACCCGAAGCAGGAGCTAGGAACCAGACCGCCTGTTTTAACCGGATATAATCCACTTACGAAAGAACAGATTAATGAAGGTTGGATTGCGTTATTTGACGGTGTCTCTACTTACGGCTGGAAAATCGCAGAAGGAAGCGGAACCCTAAATGTTGGTAACACTCAAGGTAATCCAATTGTACTTTATATTGAGGAAAAACCTGATCAAGAATGCTTTGTCGATAACTTTATAGAAGATGTACAAGTTATTTTTCCAGTAGAAAACAAAATTCCTAAATTTAAAATAAGTGGAATTAATGTTTCAGCCTCTGGTTCGTCTGCCACTGTTGACGGACTTTCGTCTGCAAATTTAAGGTTCGGAGGAAAACCTCTGACCGAATCCGACTGGAAACCGGCGAGCGGCGACGCGAAATCAGAGTGGAAAGATGGCGTACTCGAAATCATCGGCGGAAGCGGAAGTGTCGAGTCGGTTAATGAATACGGCAATTTTGTGTTGCAATTGGAGTACAAAACCGATCCGAAAGTGAACAGCGGCGTGTTTTTCCGCTGCGTGCCGGGCAGCAAAATGGACGGCTACGAATGCCAGATTTTCAACGATCCGCCGGCAGACGACTTTAAAAAATTCCTCGGCACGGAAACCGGCGGTATTTTCCGCCGCGCTGTTGGACGCAACATTGATCCGAAAGACGGTGAGTGGAACAAATTGCTTATTTACGCAAATGGTAACAAAATAGCAACTTGGGTAAACGGAATCCAAGCTGTACAGTGGACTGATGAGCGTGCCGAACACGAAAACCCACGAAACGGAAGCCGCACCAAACCGGGCACGATTCAGTTGCAAGGACACGACCCGAGCACGAAAATCTGGTTCAGGAATTTTAAAATGTGTGAACTGTAATCAAATATTTGTAAGACAGCGAACCGCCAACGTCAGTTGGCGGGTGAGGTTGCCGACTTTTCCGATTATTCTGATTATTCTTATTGTGCTGTTTCTTATCTCATTTACGAATAATTCGTAGCTTCTTATGTTCAAGACCGACGCTTTGACTTGTCGAATAATGTAATACGATATTGTACCGATAATAAACGGACAATAAAGTATGTATGAAAATACCGTCTTACGGTATAGAGACAGTAAGGAAACGTAAGCTCTCGAATCAACTTTAGGAAAATGAACGTGTTTATCAAGAAAAGGATTTCGCTTGTCTTCGTGTTGTGTTTCTTGGCCCTCTCTTTTGCTGTGCAAATGGCTAAAGTTGCCGCCGCTGTACCCACATCTGTGGGAAGTTCTGCTCAAAAGCGAACTATTGTCGGTGAAGCGAAAGAGGAAAAATCAGAACCAAACGGATCAATATTTTTTGTTGAGCAAGCCACAAGTGTTACTGAAGAAGAAACAATTGAGCTTATCGCTCCCGGTCCGAAATCTAATTCTGATTCAGTTCGTGTGAACAATAAGCACACAGCGACGTTTGGCAAGCCTGGAGAAAACTCGCTAAGTTCTTCGAGTTCAACGAGTTCGCCTGGTTCACCGCGTGTCCTGAATTCTACAAACGCTAAAACTCTTAATTTAGCGGAAAAACGTAATGACGACTCCAAAGTATTTATCGATTTAAACAACCAGAGTTTGAATAGTAGGTCGGAAGTCAGACCGTTGCCGAACACAAACGCCGTTTCTTCTGAGAAACCCACGCAAATTGTTGATCTTTATGATCCGACTTCTCAAAGTGCGGTTATAATATTTGAGGTTGACGATTCCAAAGCTGAAAGCAAGACACAAAAAGATAAAAGCAGTGAAAAAAATGATGCTACTTTATTATACGAAGCCAAGCCGCAAATTGCTGCAAACAAAGCAGATGAGAGCGTTGGAAACTCCAAAGATTCAGATTCTCTTGATAATTGGAAGTCAAAATCTTATGATGTAAAATTGCCGGCATTATTAAAAACCGACACTGCCAATCATGCTAAAGCTAGTCGTGAAAAAACTGATTTGAGTAAAAGTGAAAGTTTATTGATTCAAAGTAGCGACGAATTAATATCACAAAATGGCCACGAATTATTGGCACAGCGTGGAATTTTACGAAGCAATAAAGATTCTGGCAGTGGT
The DNA here is from genome assembly GCA_051660725.1 of Thermoguttaceae bacterium. Lineage (GTDB taxonomy): Bacteria > Planctomycetota > Planctomycetia > Pirellulales > Thermoguttaceae > JAVBSX01. The sequence goes on along the minus strand of JBOFQC010000257.1, from coordinate 899 downwards.
AGATCGTACCAGAATTCCGAAACCAGACCGTTTTCGCCTCCCAAAGACGCTGACTCTGTCTCGATTATTTCAGATGACGAAAAAACAGTTGCAGAATTAGAAGTCGAAGACGGCAAGGAATCCAGTGAAACAAATTCAGTAGCCCAAAAGCCAGAAACGGACCAGGCAGCTGCCGAACAAACTGCAGAAAAAGACAAAAATGCTTCTGACTCTGATCCTACGAATAGTGGCCAAGCACAGAAAAATGAAAAAGTAAAAATTGATCCGCAAAGTGTTGGCGACCCGAACTCGGCAATGCTTACGCAGAAATTGCTTGAAGAAATCGAAGCAAGAATAAATGAGCGTGGAATTGCTGGAAAATATAATATGTTCCGTAATTACGCCCGGTCCTGTTTGGATAAATACGCAAGCAAAAACACCGGAAACGAAGTTGACGGAAGAAGTCGGCTCAGTTGGTATGACAAATTATACCGTGAACCGCTAACTTCGATTATCCACATTGAAAATTTCAGCCGTGAATTGCATGCCGCTTTGAAAGATGATCACCGCCACTTTGCGGAAGGCCTACGTTTGATGCGTGAAAAGCTCGACGTCAAGCCACGAAATGGAAATATTCAATTTTCACAAGCGAAAACACCGCAAGAAGCGGTTGCCGAGATACGAAATTGTTTAGTAAGTGCGCAAGCTGCGTATTCCAGAGCCCTTTCGACACTTACAGCTGCTGAGCAAAAAGATTTGGCAACGAACTTGTATCCGACTTTTGCCGGCAATGTTGTAAACGGTCACACTATTCCGAACTCGGGAGTTGGCAAGCGGCTGCTCGCACTAACCGACAAAATGGACCGTACCGGCATTCACGACGCAGCAGAAGCTTTGGTGCCGATTACAGACGAAAAGTT
>JBOFQC010000256.1:0-8476 GCA_051660725.1 Thermoguttaceae bacterium | reverse complement strand
GAACTAAAACAAAAATTTGACGACGGGAAAATCAAGGATTTGCAGCAACTCGAAATGGAAATGAGTGAGACCGCGCGGAAAACTAAACGTGACCCGGTTGCGATTCCGTACCTGATCGCATTGATCGACGCGGATAATTCCTACGCAACGGTTTACGGCATCGGATATTTCGGTCTGGGATACGTCACCGATGTCAAATATTCCCCGTTTCACGACGGAGCGTTCTGGAAGCGGTGGTGGGAAAAAAACAAGTCGAAATATCCTGAAAACGTGCAAAACATCCCGATTCCTGAGTTACCGAAGACGGAATTCGGCAAAAAATACACGCCGTTTCCTGAATCATTGGAAACGTTCGATGGGCAACTGGAGTATTTAAAGCAAATGTTCGAGCCAAAAAACGGTGTGGCTCCGACATTCAAAGATTATGATTTTTATCACATAGCCGAATCGATTGCCGGTTTTAATGACCCGGCAGCGATTCCGTACCTTATCGCGGCAATTGATGCGGATAATTCATACGCAACGGTTTACGGTATCGGGTATTTCGGTCTGGGATACGTCACCGATGTCAAATACTCCCCGTTCCACGACGGGGCGTTCTGGAAGCGGTGGTGGGAAAAAAACAAGTCGAAATATCCTGAAAACGTGCAAAACATCCCGATTCCTGAGTTTCCTAAGTCCAAATTCGGCAAAAAATACAAGCCGTTTCCAGAAGATACCGAAACGCTGCAAGGACAGCTCCGATATTTTCAAGAGCGTGCTAAGAAAGTCAAAAAAAACGATTGGTATGATCCAATTGGTTACAATCCCGACCTTTCGGATATATCAAGAAGTATTAGCGAGTTCAACGATCCGACTGCGATTCCGTTTCTGATTTCGGCAATTGACGCGGACAATTCCTACGCAACTGTTTATGGTATCGGATATTTCGGTTTGGGATACGGTAGACCACCGCTCACCGACGTGAAGTACGACGAGTCGCATAATGGTGATTGGTGGAAAAAATGGTGGGAGGAGAACAAGAAAAATTATCCCGAAGCCGTCCAAAAAATTCCGATTCCGTCGATTCACGACGAATGGGACATTCCCGACTTAACTAAAGAAGTTGCTGCTTGGCGACAAGAAAAAGAGAAAATTGAACAACGGCAACGTGAAGAAAACATGACAAAAGAACTTGCCGACTCGGATGTTGCCGACGTTCCGGCAGAGCTTCTTTGCGTCACTGAAAATGACAATATGCGGTATTTCCTGATTGGCGTTGACTCCAAAAAGCCGGCACCCGAATCCGGTTACCAACTCGTAATCGTGATGCCGGGCGGAGACGGAAGCGCGGATTTTCACCCTTTCGTCAGACGCATCTGGAAATACGCAATGGCCGAAAGTAATTTCATCATTGCCCAACCAATTGCGTTAAAATGGACGGAAGATCAGTATATCGTTTGGCCGACGGAAACGAATAAAGTCAGTAAACAGGAGTTTTCGACCGAAAAATTCGTCGAATCGGTGATTTCCGACGTTTCGAAACGTGTAAAAGTTGATCCGAAACACGTTTACACACTTTCGTGGTCGTCGAGCGGTCCAGCAGCTTATGCAACCGCTTTGCAGGAAAAAACGCAGGTGACCGGTTCGTACATTTTAATGTCGGTTTTCTTTACGAAGACATTACCGCCGTTGACCAACGCCAAGGGCCGCTTTTTTGCAATTCAACATTCCCCGGACGACCAGATTTGTCCGTTTAGATTGGCCAAAGAAGCCGAAGAAAAACTCAAAGAAAACGGAGCGGAAGTGAAATTCACGGAGTCGTCCGGCGGGCACGGCTGGCAGGGGGATATATACGGCACAATCCGTGAAAATATCGATTGGCTGAATGATAAAACTGAGTAAATGTTTTGTTTTTAAGGAGTTAGAAGTTAGAAGTTAGAAGTTAGGTGATTTCGACTCACCTGCTCACCTATCACCTATCACCTATCACCTATCTCCTATCTCCTATCTCCTATCTCCTATCTCCTATCTCCTATCTCCTAAATTCTGCCGTGAACGGCTACATATTTTTTACACAACTATTATACCAAGGAGAAAAATCCATGAAATGCTTTTCCATTTTACTACATGTAATTGCGGTGTCATTATTAACTTTGACACTGAGCGAGTCGGCGTCATTTACGCAGGCGGCGGATGATGTCACGCCAACCTGTATTGGCGATGACGGAGTATTTTTGGTCGGAACTCAGGCCGTTCCGTACTGGGCAAAAAACAATTCACTCAACGCACCTGCTGCTGAAACCGGCGAAATGTTCATGTTTAGAACATTTCCTCCCCGCGATGCAAAAGGTGACGCATTACCTTGCCGTGTTGCGATTTATGCTTACGCAAAAGGTGAAAACGACACAAAATACAAACCGATTCCTGTCCGAAGCGACATTGACGTGGAAAAGCGGTACACATCAAAACGGTCAGGCGGCCTAATGGCAAGCTGTCAACTTGACGAAAATGGTAATTCGGCGTCACTTTTTTTACCGCACTCGGTTTACGATCTAAAGCCCGGGTTGTACCAGATAGCTTACAGTGTCACCACTTTCACGGAAGAAGCTGGCAAGACCGTTACCGAAGAATACGAACTTTCATCCGGCTTGTACGTTGAAGTTATTCAGGAAAAAAGTGACGCCACTTCTGGTCGCCGTAACATGAGAAACGCAAAAAGCAAGACAAGTCTGATACCGCAAGAGATGTTCGAAACTTCGGAAGACCTGGCTAGCATCTTTGCCGTTAAATACTCATTGGAAAAAGCTACAGGCTTCAAGAAATTCGATTCTGAATAATAAATGTGATGTGATGCCTCTGATGTCTGAAGTCTAACGTCTAACTCTAATTTTTGTCAATTTCAAAGGTAATCGGTTTGTTTCTCCTGTACCGGCGACGAATTATTATCCAAATAAATACAAGGGCCAAAAAAGTAACCGCCGATGTGTAAAGCGGCAATTTAGCACTTGGCGTGTTTTCGTGCGGATCAGAAGGAATTGTAAACCAGTCGACTTTGGCACCAATTAAAAGCGGCGCGAATTGCCACGTACCGCTTGATTTTTCAGACGTTTCTTCGCCGGGTTCGGTAACGGATGTGTTTTCGCCCATTTTACGAAAAGCCCAGGTTTTGTAAAAAAAACCAGTAAGCGAAATGGGAATATTAAACCCGACCTCACTACCGCAAGGGAGACCAGACGGAATGTCTCGAATACAGAACACTAACGGATTACTCTGCGAATCGTCAGTGAATAGTGTCACTTGGTAATAATGGTCAATCCCGAATTGTTGTTTTACTTCTTCGTCTTCGACAAGAATTTTGTCTATTCGCCTGGCATTTCCTGCGATTCTCGCCAAATTTTCATTTTCCGGATCACGAAACTTTTCCGGTCTGTTAAAAAGATCAATCACGTCGAACTGATCGGAACCTGATTTTTTAAGTTCCGACTCGACTTTTTCGTTGACAATTTCTTTCGGAATCTTTGTTGCCGCACTAAGCATCTGGTAAAACGGCTGCTGGTCTTTTTCGGTAAATCTTAGTGGTGTCAAATCGATTTTTTCACCGTTTTTCTGTTTTTTCGCGAGTTCACTAAGCGGCAAAACTGGTACCGCATCAAGTGAGCCTGCGTCAAACCCGTGTTTGCCGAGTAGCGTGTCAGGAAACCATTCGATTCGCGGGGCAACGTAAATCCGAATCGGCGACGTTTTCAACGCAACTCCTGTAAACCCAATTCTTTGTTCTTGCGCTCCTTTCACGGTAAAAGCCGCGGGAACATGCGCTGAGATACAGAAAACCGTCTCCAGTTTCTTGAAGTCGGCAGAGTCCGAATTGGCAGAGTCCGCAATTTTAGGCCGGTTTTTTGAAATTTCGGCTTGACAAATATAATAATCAGAAAAACCGTAAGCCTTGCTGTTTTCTTGTGAAACTGGGATTTGCCAGAATTTTTTTAAAACCGCTTCTTTTTCGGTGATAATAATGCTTTTCGTTTCTTTGCTTTCTTCATTTTCCAATTCAAAGTCGGGATTATGCAAGTCACGTAAGATACTTTGCACAATTCGTTTATCCAGACGACTTAGTATAGGTAAAATGTCTTTCTGCGGGATTTCTAAAGGTTGTTCGACTTTTTCAAATTCGTTCCATTCTGATTCTGAAACGCCAAGCATTTCGGCAAGAAAACCAACAGTGACGGGTTCTATTTGTTCGGTTTGTTTTTTTACATTTCCTGCGTTTGTTTTTGTGCGGTTCGCAGCATTTTCTGCTTTGGAATCGGCAATTTCGCCAATAATTGTCGGCGTTGAAAGCAATTCGGAACCAGTAGTGAAAACACGACGTTTGAAAAACAGACCTTTAACCGTAACATTTTGTCCGATTTGTAACCCGAGCTGTTCCGCAGCATTCGTTGCTCCGCTTTCTTCTGGATTCTTAAGCAGAATTACCGAAAGCGGCTTAGTCGGCTGATCAGAAACACGCAGCCAAAGTTCGAACATTTCCGCCCGGCCAATTTCTTGAACGAATTCATGCGGAACAGGTATTATTTCACATTTGAGAAGCCGACCAGAGATTTCGACTATTTTTCCCCGGTACGCCGCACTTTGAGCTTCAAGTTGTAAAAAGGAGACTTTTTCTGCGGAACCGAAACTGTTTTCTTTGGAAAAAAAAGTGCTTGTTTTCCCAAAAAACTTCGCTAAATCAGAAATTTCCTGCTTTCGGAAAAGCGGCGTGTCATCTTTGACATGCGTAAAACTTTGCGCAAAAAGAGTACCGGGATACACCAAAACGCCCGGAATCACAAGAACACCGGTAATAATAAGAATAAGCGGTAATTTCGTAAACGAAGTCCAATTTCTTCGAAAGTGGAGCGACTTTCGGAGAAAGTCGCCTACATTACCCGCCAACTGACGTTGGCGGCTCGCTGCTGATATTTGAATCCTAATACCTAGTGCATGGTATAAGCCGTTATTCATCATTCATCAATTTTAAATCCGTACCATTTTGCAATCTGCTTACCGCCGCAATTCCAGAGGAAGAAGTCGAGTCCGCCCCAACGTCCGGCAGGTAAAGCAGCCAAAACCAAACATGCTACCAATTCAACGGAGTCTTTGCTAATTATCATAAAGTGTCCGATCATATCAGGAGACGGCGGATACACAGTCGGCCAAGGGAACTGTGACAAGCAGACGTTGAACAAAAACGCAGCAGCTCCGAGTGACGCGAGGCGGTTGCATAAGCCTAGCATCATGAAAAGTCCAATTGCGGTTAAACCAACGGTTACAGAAAGGTCGAGTAACCGCATCTGCGATTTGACAACTGGGTTTGGTACAATTACTTTTTCAGGAATGGAAACGATTTCACCTTTCATTCCGCCAAGTTCAGGCGAAATTACGCGTCCTAAAGCGGACTGCAGCCCGTCACCCATATCATCTAGAACTTTCGTCCACTGCTCAGCTTCTTTTCTGTAAGCCATCATTGCGTCCCAATTACGTTGACGTTGATGCGGCGTGTCGTTTGTTGCTGCATCAACTGCTTGTTCGTGTCGTTTCAAGCTCGCTTTAAATTGAGCAACCGGCGCTTCGATTTCAGCAGCATATTCACGTAACGCAGTAATGTATTGGCCGTAAATCGACTCAACGTCAGCTTTTTGTTCTTCCGAAAGTTCTGCTTCTGTTAAAAATCTCTCTTTATATGCAGCCCAAGCTTCTTCGTAAGCGGGCAATGTTGGCAATTTTTCAACGGTTTTTTTTGCCGATTTCTTATCGAAAGTGTTATTTTGCGTGTTGAGAGTTTCTGTAATTTCGTTGTACTCAAAATTTTCAGTCTCAGATGCCGGGAGAATTGCAAGGCGTTTCACACCGTCAAGGTCGGGAAGCATTGAGTAAAAAAGCGGTGCTGTTGGTCCTTTCGCTTGACCGAGAAATCCTTTTGCACTGAATCCGCTTTTTGGATCGAATTTGTACAAACCTTCATAAAAAAAGTGCCAACCGATAACTAAACGGAGCAAAACGATCAAAATGACCGCACAAGTGCCGATTTTTACTTTATTACTGTCCAAGGGATTCTCCTCTCGATTCGTCAAGTATTTCAGATATTTTAGAGCAAAAGCGTAAAGCAATTCAGTACAAAATTACCGAACCGGTATTTTACCAAATTTTCCGAATAAAAAAAAGCAGGGGGAAAGAATATGCCAATTTATTAAGGCTTTGGGTGCCAGGTCAGGCAGTACACAGCCAAATGTAAATTTGTCGAGCATGTTTAGCAGGTGATACTGGATCAACGTTTAACGACCTATTGAAATTTCGAGAATTCCCTGTTATCATCAAAGCTATCACAAGTGAATTTTCTCGGTGAATTTCCAAGCCGGTTTAACCTTTTGGGAAGGGTGCAAAAAATGAAACGGTTAATACAAAATCTGTTTTTGGTCCTGATCGCCGTGGCGATCATATCTGGCGGTTCAGGTAATCTGCAATTTTTTGCTTCTCAAGCGAAAGCGCAAGACCTTCCAATTCCGATGCCGCTGACCAAAAAACAGCGTGTTCTTGCCCAAGCAATAGTTGGACCGACCATTACCGAAATGTTCGGCAAATACCGGCCCGGCGTTATCGGTGTCGGTTTTTTGATGAATCCGATGCTAAAAGACGGTTTCGCACAGGAAATCGGGATGTCTGCCGACGAAACCGATATGAATTCTATTATGGAAATGTTTAAGGAAGTTCTCGAAGCTCCAGAAAATGCTGAACAACTTAAAACATTCGGCGAATTAATGCAGAGTCTCGATTCACGTGTCGGTGAAGATGATGACGAACTTGTGTTAACCGATGAGGAAAATGAAATTCTCCGAAACGGCTACAAGACGATTTTTGACGGCATGTCCGAGCTGGCAACCGAGCTTTTCACACCGGAACAACTGGAAAGAGTCGCAGAAATGGAGTTTGCCATTTACGGCGGTGTCGATTCGCCATTTTTATCTGTTGACGCACTTTCACCGCTTGATCTTACCGACGAGCAGAAAAAAGAGCTTGACAATTTTCAAAACGAAATTGAAAGTGAAAAAAATGAAGTGCTCGACGATGTAAAAAATTTCTCCACAAAAATTATAAAAACCGGCAAAATCTCGATGAGCGACGTTAAAGCTCTCGAAACAAAGACGAATAATCTGAAAAACAAAATTTCAGAGCGGATGAGTCAAATCCTTACCGAAGAACAACTTGAAAAATCGAAGCAGATAATTGATAAACAGACGAAGTACTTCGCAAAAATGGCTAACACTTTCGGCGGTATAGGTAATACAAGTTCCTGGGTGCCTGGAGTTGATTCGTGGAAGCCGGGAGACGGTGTCGCAGATGACGCTGCAAATAAACCAGCAAAAAGAAGATTTCCGAGAAAAGAACCTGCCCAACCAGAAACGGAACCCGGCACGGAATAGTACGTAGCCAAATGTAAATATATTTGTCGCAGCCGTTCATGGCAGAATTTTAGGTGAGCAGGTGAGCAGGTGATTCGAAAGTATCTGAAGTCTATCTCCTAACTCCTAACTTCTAACTCCTAACTTCTATCTCCTAACTCCTACGTTATAGAACATCAATAATGTCCAAAATAATCACGAAAACGGAATTACTTTCATTAGCAAGCGAACTTCTCGGTTCCGGAGCCGTTGTTGCCGCTCCGACAGCAGCGTCGGGAGGACGTTTCTTTTTCAAAGAGATAAAAACGACGGGACCAAACGGTGTTGAAAACGTAGTACTGGATTCGTCCATTATGCCGGTCAACTCGATTAAAGAGTTTTTCTTTCCGCAACATGAGGTGCTTTATCAATTTGAGCGGGTCGGCAAAGACGTGGAATTAATTGACGCCACTCCGTTCAGTACGCCGCAAGTTGTTTTTGGAGCAAGACCTTGCGACGCTGCTAGTTTGCCGATTTTGGACAAAATATTTGCTTGGGATTATCAGGACCGGTTTTTCCAATCACGTCGCGAAAACACAACCGTTGTTGTGATCGCGTGTAAATCGGCTGACACCAATTGTTTTTGCACTTCGGTCGGACTTTCACCAGACACGACAAGCGGTGCTGATGCAGTGCTGCTAGAAATTGACACCTCCAGTTCGGAAGGCATCATAGGTGCAAGTGGACAAGTGTTCGAGGTTAGAACTATAACTGAAAAGGGTGAGAAATTATTTGCCGGCAAAACAAAAGAAACCGCCGATCCCAACCTTGTCGGAAAAACAACTGCGCCGCCGGAAAAACGGTTCGACATTGAACACGTTACCAAGATTTTAATGGATAACTTTGATGTTCCGATTTTTGCCGAAACCGGTTTGCGCTGTGTCGGATGCGGTGCATGCACCTATGTTTGCCCGACCTGTCACTGCTTCGATATCGTGGATGAAGGTAGTCACGACAAAGGGAAACGGGTCAAAAATTGGGACACTTGCCAAGCCACGATTTTCACACACCACGCATCT
>JBOFQC010000255.1:0-4998 GCA_051660725.1 Thermoguttaceae bacterium | reverse complement strand
TGACTGACGAGCCCGATTTAGAACGTGCGGCAAGGTCTGTTGTCGATGAAAACGGCGACATCTTATACCACGAAAACATCGGTGTCGGATTTGGCGGTTTTTGGGTCGAAGCAAAGGACCTTCGAGTCGACGGTGTTTTTTTAGGTAGCGACGGCAAACTCTCGACGCTAACGGGCACCACGCGGGTTGAGCAAGAAGGGGTATTGACGTTTTCAATTTCACGGTCAAAGGCAACTCGAACTATTTTGTGTTGCAGAAAGACTACGACTACGGACAAATGTCCGTGCTTGTTCATAACATGTGCGCGGCCAAAAAAGCCACAAGTGGTCCGTCTAAAATTCCGAAAATCACTTTGCCGACTAAAAATGTATCTGCAAGAGAAGTAGTCAGTATTCTTAAAAAACACGGTTTTACTGAGATTCGGCAAAAGGGCTGTCACTTAACCCTTGCTAAGGGGACACTTTCTGTTCAGGTGTCAATTCACACAGGCACAATTGCGACGGAAACACTTCCAAGTATTTGGCGACAAGCAGGTTTCTTGACATTAAAATTTTAGCGACTCGGAGCTTAAATTTGCAGTGATCGGTGGTGCATATCAAGAGTTTAGATTCCAATGATTAAAATAGAATATAATGCAGTTTTTGTGAACTTGCTTTGTGCACAAAAAATGGTAAAACACATGTGCCACATTGAATTTCCCGATATTGATGGCTGTATTTCCATTGCAAATACTAAAAGCGAAGGTATCCGATTTGCGACAGAAGCACTCGAGTGTTGGCTGCATAATGGTAAATATAGTGATTTGCCTCCAGCAAGACCAGCAAATGAAATTGTTTTGATTATTCCAATGCATACAATTGTATCAATCAATGACGATGACATTATTGTGAAATATGATGCGATTGGTCATAATAATAGCTACCGCCGACCTTTTACCTATAATCTGGTCATCATACGGCATCGTGCTTTTGACTATGCCATATTCCAGATTTTGACGAAAACGAGGCGTTTGTTTTTTTTGAACACGAGCCTCTTGAGGTTGTAAAAAGTGTGATGCAATCAAACCTTGAAAAAATGCTCATTGGGCGGTATCTGAGAGATATTCCAACGCCACAAAGCGAATCAGAGATCGTTTCCATACATCCCATAACAATATACGGGCAACTTGATGAAACAGATCGGGTGCACTTTGAAAAAGTTGTTACTTTTTCGTGATCACTTAACATATTTTACGCAATGTTTTCCGAGCTTTCAGAGTGGTTCTACGCGCAGTGCGACGCAGAATGGTAACATAGTCATGGTGTCAGTCTAAAAACAATTGACAATCCGGGATGGGAACTTATTATAGAAATCAAAAAGGTAATCAATGATTACGGATACAAAGATTTCGCATACTCGTTTTCAAGGTCAGAAACATACTTGGATTGAATGTAAGTTTGAGAATAGAAAATTCATTGGCTATTGCGGACCGTTAAATTTAGATGAGATGATAAATGTTTTTCAAAAAATTTTGGTGAAAATCAAGCTATTCCTTCGGAGCTCCGCTAATAAGAATGTATATTCTTTGCATGAAATTAAATACGAAACAAGAGTAAAAAATGCGAACTATTGCGTTTGCTTTAACGATTATTGTCGCGTTATTTGCCCCAGCCACCATCGGCGTGAGTGGTGTCTCAGAATGTTTGCGGCTTAACATTGAAGCTGAACCGACGGACAGCCACCCGTTCTGGGTGGTGACTGACGAGCCCGATTTAGAACGTGCGGCAAGGTCTGTTGTCGATGAAAACGGCGACATCTTATACCACGAAAACATCGGTGTCGGATTTGGCGGTTTTTGGGTCGAAGCAAAGGACCTTCGAGTCGGCGACGTATTTTTAGGCAGCGACGGCACGGTGTCAACACCAATTGGCACCACGCGGGTTGAGCAAGAAGGGGTATTGACGTTTTCAATTTCACGGTCGAAGGTAACCATAACTACTTCGTCCTCGAAAAAGATTACGATTATGGCCAAACCTGCGTGTTGGTGCATAATGCGAATTGTGTACATGTTACTTCAAGTATTAAGAATAATCCGAGGCTCGTGAAAGAATCGCAAATTGCAGGTAGAAGCCATCAGCGTGATCTAGACCATTTGGTTTCTGAACTACAGAAAGGCAGTATGAACTCAGGAACTGGAACAAAACATCTTTTGGAGGAGTCTTTGAGGCTAGGACTCATGGCGGCGCAAGGGTTTATTTCAGAAATGTAGGTGATGACATTGATATTGTTGCAAAGTCAACTAAAGGTAATCAGCCAATTGTAATTAACATACTAAGGAATTTATATGGATAAGAGTAAACCTAAAATTGGATATCATATTAGTTACATACATACTATTGATGATCCGCTTGACGACAACATTGATGTGGTTGTCTATCTTGATGACGGAAGAGCGTTTGGAGTGACTTTTTATACGCTAAAAAACATTTCAACATTAATGAAAAAGTGGAGTAAAACCGGAGAATGTTTGGATGGGTTATTTTTTACAGGGGTAGATTGTATTATTCTTAACTATCTCGATAAAGATACTATCGAGCGGGTAATATCCTATTTAATTGAAGACTTTGAAGACGGTCTCCTTGATCGCTTTACTAAAGTAAGGACCGATTATTAAAATTTTCCGTGTCTCATTCAAATGGATTAAGTCGGCGACGTGTTTTTAGGTAGCGATGGCAAATTATCGACATTAGTTGGCACCACAAGAGTCGCACAATCCGGCGGCATTGACGTTTTCAATTTCACAGTAGAAGGCAACCATAACTACTTCGTCCTAGAAAAAGATTACGATTATGGCCAAACCTGCGTGCTGGTGCAAAATGCTGGGCTATACCGCAAATCAAGTAAAACTATTCGCAAAGAGTGGGAAGAAGCTAATGGAAAGTCTTGGCCGAAAGACCCAAACAATCTAATACGAAATCAGGATGTATCACATAAAGTCCCACTTGCAGATGGTGGAACAAATGATTTATCCAATATTGAGCCTTTACCGCATAGTGCCCATATGCAGCAACATATCGACAAGGGGGACTTTTCTCGTTGGGGATCACGTCCTAATAACACAAAACCTTCTTTGTAAACATTTCCATGACTGAATATAACTATTTTAGTAATGTGTGCCCGATTGAGACAATGAGAGGAGAAAATAATGATGAAACGCTTGAACTAATCAAAATGCTTAAGGCAGCAAGAGATTTTATTACTTCTCATAAATGGTGCCCAGAAATTAAGTATGAGTACTTTGGTGGTGGCATAGGAGGTATTATAGCTGTATTTCTTTTTCAATTTTCATCGTCAATAAATGATCAGGATGAATGGCTTTGGGTTATTGAAGGAGATGTTCCTCCCGCTTACTTGGTCGTTGATTCTGCAAATAACCCTTGCAAGGCTCTTGATTTGTATTGCAGCACTATGGAAAGTTGGTCACATTGTGTATTATCAGGAAGTTCGACAGATAACGAGTTTCCAGTAAAAGCATTACCATCTGCTGAAAATGCCAATATGCTACTTAATCGTGTTAATTTTTTGAGAAAGGAAGTTATTCCTTGGCTTCAAGCAGAACAGTCATGAAACGCAAATCTTTCAAGATTGACATATCAGTAAGTATTCCCCGAATATCATCATATAAAGAATCAGGCAAGACCTGTCGTCGACGAAAGCGGCGTCATTTTGTACCACGATAACCTCGACGGCGGATTCGGCGGCTACAGGGTCGAGGCGAAGGATTTACGAGTCGGCGATGTATTTTTAGGCTCTGACGGCAAATTGTCAACGTTAGTTGGCACCACCCGAGTCGCACAAGCCGGCGGCATTGACGTTTTCAATTTCACGGTCAAAGGCAACTCGAACTATTTTGTGTTGCAGAAAAACTACGACTACGGACAAACGTCCGTGCTTGTACATAATGCGTGCGTGTGAGGCAAGCCCGATCCGGCACGGGGACGTAATCGGTTAATAAAAGAGTTGCACAGGGAAGGTTTTATTCTCAAAGGACCGACAATATCTGGTGGGGGACTCATTTATCAGAACCCTTCAACTGGCGAATTTTATCGAATTATGCCACGACCAGACATAGCTCCGTACCGAGGGGAATCACTTGAAAAGTTCAAGAATGATTTTTACTACAGGTATCATTCTGAATACTCTGCTCCACCAAGCTCCCATGTAACTATTCCAAATCACTAAATATCAGTCAGGTTGCCATGACTTTGTTTTCTACAACTAATCATTCAAGATTAAACCAGATAAAATTTGCAATACTACGCTCATGGGCTGATGGCGGAGACCAGATGATTACCGCTTTGCACGACACAGCGAAAGAATGTTGCCGAGATAGTTCAGAAATATGTGAAGATTTTTTTATCGCGTTACAAGAGTTGCTCCGTGATGACTATATTTCATTAGATTGGGCAAAAAATTTAGAGCAATCTAACGAAAAAGAGTTACTGAACCATATTGAAGTTGATTCAGTACATGGGACTTGGAAGCGACATATTGTTGTATCAAAATCTTCTGAAATAAAATTCATTACGTTACAAGGAACATTTGAACCAAAAGATGCAAGGTGCTTAAAAACCAATACTCCAATCGTTGGTATCAACTGCTTGAAAACGGAATTGGGCGAAGTCATTTTCGACGCATCGAACAGTATTGGTTTGAGTCTCCCGGAAATTTCTTTAACAGAAAAGGGGCTGCTTGCTGTTTCAGAAGGTTTTAGAGAAAGCAAAAATCAATAGGGCACCTCTATTAATCCTGCTTTTAGAGCACCAAGGCATATTGGCGATTAATCACGTCCGAAAACGCTTTGAAATCAGACAAAAATCGACAAATTGGAACATTTTACCCCCCAAAAATTGTCACCCCGAGGTCTATTTTCGACCTCGGGTTACCGTGACACCACGTCAACTCGCTTTGATTCGCTTCAAACTCACCAATCGGCTCATGTTGTAGACCAAGTTTCTC
>JBOFQC010000254.1:0-4479 GCA_051660725.1 Thermoguttaceae bacterium | reverse complement strand
CCGTGGAATGGTGATGGTAGTATCCCGTTCTAGGTGTCAGAATTCTGATTTCAGGCTTCAGTAATAATACTGAAGCTGTAAACATAACACTTTACCTAATATACGATTATGAAAATTACTATAGTGCAAACGATTTTACAGATTGAATGGCCGGACAATCAGCAACAAGCGACGCCATCGAGTTCGCCGGCTCCGAACAAGCCGGAGCGGATGATGCGTCATGAGTTGATTGATGAGGATGCGTATTTTCGAGCCATTGAAATGTGGGAAATGGAAGGAGGGTATGTATGAGCCGACTTTCCCGCAACAAAGGTAAAACCGGAGAGCGAGAATTGGCACGTGAACTGTCACGCCTTTTGGGCTGCAAAGCCCGTCGGGGTGTGCAGTATTGCGGCGGCACCGATTCGCCGGATGTTATTGTTGATATTCCCGATCTCCATATCGAATGTAAACGAACAGAAAAATTCCGGCTCTATGACGCCCTTTCACAAGCAACCGAAGACGCCGGAACTACAAGCGTACCAGTAGTTTGTCACCGTTCGAACAAAAATCCCTGGGTCGCGGTGGTTCGACTGGACGACCTGCCGAAACTGGCACAAATACTCAACACACATTTGAAAGAGATAAACGAAAAATGCCAATCCTCATTGACACCAACAGAATCAGAACCGATCTCGGAACTCAGAACCGTGTAGAAACTAACGAAGCTATTGTAAAGGAGTATGCTGAGGATATGGAACGTGGCGACACGTTTCCGGCAATTTCAGTTATTTACGACGAAGATAATGATTATTTCATTTTAGTTGATGGCTTTCATCGGCTCGCGGCTCATAAGATTGTTTTCACAAACGATCAAATCAGAGCCGAAATGAAGTTTGGCAAGCTCGAAGATGCTTTATCTGAAAGTGCGGCGGCAAATAAAACAAACTCGTTTCGCCGTACCAATGCAGATAAACGCAAGGCGGTTATGACGGTATTACCACTTCAAAAATGGACGCATCAATCGAACCGTGAAATCGCAAAACATGTTGGTGTTGGAGAAGCAACGGTACGAAATATCAGACACGAATTGGAATCCACTGCGCAAATTGCGCAGTCAAACACTCGAATCGGTGCCGACGGACGCACTATCAATACCTCGAAAATCGGAAAAACCATTAAAACAGCTGACGGTCTGGAACATGAGCAGCACAAGGCGACGTCGTTTGTGCGGATAGGTGACAATTTTGACACGGTTAAAAATCCGCCGCCAGGTTGGGCGAACTGCAATAACTGCTCATTCTGGTTTCCGATAACCGACGACCGCTCTTTGGGGACCTGTTCGTGCGATGGCGAAGAGAGAGAAGGTACTTATACCGGTTGCCCGGATTGGGAAATTGAGATTGAAAGTGAACGTGTGGTCAAACAAGAACCGGACCCGGTCTTAGACCTTGATACAGTAACGTTTTACGACAAACCGAAAAAACGCGGTTCGCATGTGCATACCGCGCAAAAAATCGGTGACACCACACAGTTGCGACTCCCAAACCATAATGCGGAGGAGTTTGCTGCTGAGCTGTTGCACCATTTTTCATGGAAGTATTTGTCTTCCGTATGGACGGCTTTTATAAAAATAAAATCAGACAAAGAATAATTTATCAAAGACAAAAAAATGCAAAAGTACAGATTTACAAACGAAGAGAAAAATCTCCCTGACGGGCGGCGGATTTATCGAATTATTGCCATAAGAGATTTCGGCAAGATACGTGCCGGAACCAGAGGCGGCTGGGTTGAAGACACGCGAAACCTTACAAATCACGGCAACTGCTGGATTTCCGGCAACGCCATCGCAGTCGGAAACAGTCGTGTAAGTGGCAACGCGATTTTACGTGATAACGCCTATATAGATGATTATGTAAAAATCACGGATAACGCCATTGTTGAAGATAACGCACAAATCTTCGGACACTGTTTTATTTACGAACGCGCGATTGTTGGTAATAACACCCAGCTTGCAGATTGCGTGACGGTATCAGGAAACGCTGTCATTCGATGCGAACGGAAACGTTCAATTTCAGGAAAAACGCTTGTTCCAAACGTGTCAGGAATCGTTGTGATACGTGAAAACGCAGTACTTGAAGGGCGAATATGTATTCGGGATCGGTGTATTATCGAAGGAAACAGCCGAATAAGGCATAACGCCCGGCTGACAGATAACGTTTATGTATGTGGAAATAGTATTATCGAAGGCTCGGCGTCACTTAGCGATAATGTCAAGGTTTTCAAGAACGCAAGAATCGGCGGACGCTCAAAATTACGTGGCGAAGTTGTTGTATCTGGTAAAGCACAGATTCTCGGCAGATCGTTGCTTTTATGTAAAGCGTATATTCACGGGAATGCAATAATAGCTGACGCCATAATCAGTGGAGAAACTTTATGCAACTTCGAGATTATCAACAGTCGGCGATTGACGCCCTCTATAACTACCTCAGGACAAAAACAGGCAATCCCTGTATCGTCGCTCCCACCGGTTCCGGCAAAAGCCCAATAATATCCACCATCTGCCGTGACGCTGTAACACGTTGGAACGGCAGGGTTTTAGTGCTGGCTCATGTAAAGGAGCTATTGGAACAAACCGCCAATACGCTTCGCCGCATTGACCCAAATCTGCAAGTCGGCATCTATTCGGCAGGTCTTAAAAGCCGTGACACCACCTCGCCCATAATCGTTGCGGGCATCCAGTCGGTATATAAACGAGCTTGTGAGCTTGATAGGTTCGATTTAATTCTTATGGACGAGTGTCACCTTTTACCGCCTGATGGCGAAGGAATGTACCGTACTTTTCTGAACGAAGCGAAAATCGTTAACCCGAAACTTCGTCTTATCGGGCTGACGGCGACACCATTTCGCCTCAAATCCGGGATGCTTTGCGGCCCGGACAATCTACTCAACGATGTCTGTTATGAAATTGGCATCAAGGAACTTATCGAGAATGGTTATTTATCGCCGCTACACAGCCGTTCCAGCCGTTATAAAGTAGATTGCTCATCGCTTCATGTTCGTGGCGGTGAGTTTATCGCTTCCGAGGTCGATGCTCTTGTTGATACTGAAAATAACGTGCAGGACGCTTGTCGGGAGATCGTTTCGCTCACTCAAAATCGGCACAGCGTGCTAATCTTCGCTGTCTCTGTCAAACATGCCGAACATGTCAAACGTAATATTGAGAAAATTACATCGCTTGAATGTGGTATCGTTACCGGTGATACACCAGCGAGTGAGCGTGACACTATTTTACGGCGTTTCAAGGGTGAGGTTTTTCCTAAAGATTTATTAGGAGGTATTACTGAACCGCTCAAATTCTTGGTGAATGTCAATGTTTTGACGACGGGGTTTGATGCGCCGAACATTGATTGCGTTGTACTTTTACGTCCCACAGCTTCGGCTGGACTTTACGCGCAGATGGTTGGACGAGCCATGCGGCTTCATGAAACGAAAACAGACGCGATGATTCTCGATTACGGCGGTAATATTCTGCGTCATGGTCCGGTTGATGCTATTACTGTTAAAGAGAAAAAAACAAAAGGAACCAGTGACGCCCCGGTTAAAGAATGTCCAAAGTGTTATGCAATTGTTCATGCGGCGGTGGGGCATTGCCCTGATTGCGGGTACGAGTTCCCAAAACCTGACGAATCCGATAAGCATGACGCCAACGCTGCAAATGAAGGAATATTAAGCGGCGAGATTATCGATACCGATTATGAGGTGCAAGATGTGTTTTATACAGTACATACCAAACGTGGCGAACCAGATGCGCCAAAGACAATAAAGATCGAGTATAAAACAGGTTATAACGATTATATTGCGGAATGGGTGTGCCCTGAACACAGCGGTTGGGCGCGTAAAAAATACGAAACGTGGTGGGACCAGCGGTCAAGCGATCCGCCCCCTGAATCGGCAGCTCTTGCCGTAAAGTATGCTCAAGCAGGAAGCGTTGCGGCACCAACGCATATCACTGTTCGTAAAATAGCAGGCGAAAAGTTTCCACGAATTGTTAAATATACACTGGCACCGAAGCCAGAACCAATCGGCGAATTTGCGGACGAAAAAGATTACTATACCTGTGGCGAATGTTCTTGGTACGCCTGTACCGTCTGCGGACGTTTTAATAAAGATGCCGAACTCGATGACAAGGCGTGTGATTCGTTTGCAGCGAATTTGGACGTTGTACCATTTTAACACCTAACAATTTTTCTAAATTATGACAGAACTGGATATATTTCAGCAACTTATATCAAAATCTCAAACTGATGTTTTGCTGAATCTACCGTCGGCGACGCTTTATCAAAAACTTGTTGATACGTTTTTATCGGACGGATACAACATTATCCCGGCCTGCGGGTGGTGGAAGCCGGAAAATTATACAGCGGTAATTGACAAACGTACTTCTCCAAAATGGGACGTTGCTTTGAAAATCGAAGATGACACCGCCACGAAAACAGC
>JBOFQC010000253.1:0-8397 GCA_051660725.1 Thermoguttaceae bacterium | reverse complement strand
CGAACAGTTCGACTTCCAGTTCAACGGCTCGTTCTCCGGCTGTGAGTACTTTTTCTTCGTATTCCTTGAGTTGCGGCGTAACGTACCGCTCCGCATTTTTCAGCGTCTGCTTACGAATATAATCGTCCGGAATTTTTTCGGCATGTGCGTTTGTGATTTCGATGTAATAACCGAAAACACGATTATACGAAATTTTAAGTGACGGAATTCCGCACCGCTGTGCTTCGTGGGCCTGATATTCGGCAATCCATTTTTTTCCGCCGGTTTGCAGTTCCCGCAAATCGTCGAGTTCTGTGTTGAAACCGGTACGAATAAAGCCGCCGTCTTTGGCGTAGACGGGACATTCGTCAACCAAAGCGGCGCTGATGTTTTCCGCAAGCTCTTCGCACGGATCAATATATTCGTACAGAGAATGCAAAAAGACGCTTTCGCAATTTTGCAATCTGTCTCTGAAAAGCGGCAGTGCTCGAAGCGTTCGGCCAATTTGTGCGACGTCACGTGGTCCGGACCGGCCTTGCAAAACCCGCGTCAGGAGCCGTTGCAGGTCGAAAACACGCCGTAACTGTTCACGCAGATCACGAACCGTTGTATCATTGTTGAAAAGTTCGGCAATTGCGTCTTGCCGCACTGAAATTTCGTTCAGTCGGGTAAGTGGGTTGGCAACCCAGTCGGCCAAAAGTCGGCTACCCATTGAAGTTACACACTGGTCCAAGACTGCCAGCAACGAACCTTCACGGCGTCTGGTTCGGATAGATTCGGTGATTTCGAGACTTCTTCGGCTCGCTTCGTCAATTTCCAACTGCCCGGAGCTTCGGTACGGAATAATCGAGTCAATATGTTCAAGGTTTCGCCGCTGTGTTTCGTTCAGGTAATCGAGAACGGCACCGGCTGCTCGGACAGCGGGAACGTCGGAATCGTTTTCGGTAAATCCGAACCCTTCAAGCGTTGCGGTCTTGAATTGCCGCATAAGAGCCTCAACTGCGCTTCGGTGTCCGAAAGCCCAAGCGGGGCGTTTGGTGAACATCATCCGTTCTTTTAGTTGCTCGGGAATAAAAGAGGCGGAGTTATCTTCCACAAGACATTCACTCGGTCCGATTCTTGCCAATTGGTCTGCAACCTGTTCAAGTGGAAACGAGCCGGCGTAAAACTGTCCGGTTGAAAGTTCGACCCAGCTTAACCCGCACAAATTGGTGTCATTTTGTCCGTTTTTTGCTGCTTGGCCGCTATTTTCCGGCATGACAACGGCAGCGAGATAATTACTTTGTTTCGGGTCGAGAATAGAATCTTCCGTAACAGTACCGGGCGAAACGACTCGGGTGACTTCACGCCTGACAATTGTACCGGTAGCTTTTTTCGGATTTTCCACCTGTTCGCAAACCGCGGCCCTGTACCCCGCTGAAATCAGTTTGCCAATGTAAGAATCGAGTTGGTGGTGCGGAAAACCAGCCATTGGAATCGGATTCACACTTTTGTCCCGACTTGTCAGCGCAAGACCGAGCACTTGAGCGGCTGTTTTCGCATCTTCGTAAAATAGTTCGTAAAAGTCACCCATCCGAAACAAAAGCAACGCGTTAGGACACGCTTCTTTTGCTTCGTGGTACTGCTTCATCATTGGGGTCGGTTCGGGTGTTGTCATATCTCGATTAGTATACCAATAAACTTTGTATACTCAAGGTTGCCCCCAAAAGGTTGGAAATGTTTGGGCGTGTGTAATTTTTGGCAATTATTGCGAAATTTTGCGTTTGCTTTAGATTTCAGCGTTAGTTTACTTGCTGACTTTTTCTCATTTTTCTGATACAATAACGTAATCATACTGAGCGTCAGGATAATTTGGTCGTTTACGTCCGGAATGTTAGACGTTAGACGCTTAAATATATCTGAAGTCCGAAGTCTGAAATCTAACCTCTATAATAAAAATGAGAAACATACTTGTATTTGGATTTTTGTTGTGTGCGTTAAATGTCACCGCTCTTTTACAGGAAAGCCAGGCTCAGGAAAGGCCAGCACTTATAAACCCGGACACGAATAAGTTTCGTGGCAAAGTCGTGTTTGCTGACAAGCCTGAAGCCCAGGGCGTCGCGGTGTGGAGTACCAGCACCGCTTTACTCTGGACTTCTATGAAAAACATTTGTCAAGCGGAGATAAAGATTATTTTTTCCCAATCTTCTATTCGAGCATCCCAATCGGTAGCCCATTGTAATGTTGCGATTCTAGTATGAAGGCTGCCCTATCTACAAACGAGCGTTTAATCGCAGGTCGTTACACTTCCTGCAAAAAGCCCAGCCGGGAGGCGAGCTAACCTCCAAAACTACAAGAAAAATAATTTTTATCTACCCATGCAAACTCCTTCGTTTTTCATTGCGGTCGCTTTTTATTATAATACGTTCATCTGGTGAAGCGGAGGCGAGCTCTGCCCAAGAGCAACTCACCAAGGAATAACCAGTCAGAGGAAAAGCCTGTCTGTCTCATTCGGCAGGCAGGTTTTTCTTTTTTTCGGACTGTTTTTCCGTTGCCATGCCTCAAAAACCTACGTTGCAATGCTCTTTACATCTTGCTCCAATAATTGCATCTGAAAATCCCGGCCTTGGTAAAATAATTTTCGCAGCCAACGATTTATCACCGCCGCAACCGCCACATTGTACTTCTTCTTCTGGCTACCTAAATGATGGAACATTTGATCGTAGTGTTTGTCGTAACGCACAAGCCTGTGGCCCGCTTCTATCAGAACACAACGCAAATCTCTGTTGCGTTCGCCGATCAATCCGCCGGTCTTGTCTTTGCCTGCAGATGAATCATTCCGTGGTGTCATGCCGCAAAAATTCGCAAACTGTTTGCCCGTCTTAAATCGTGTAAAATCTCCGACCTCAGCATAAAGCGTGATCGCTGTAATAAAACCGATCCCCTTTTGTTGTTGTAAAAAAGGAATCATTTTATTATCTTTTGTTTTTTCTTGCATCCGCTTTTCAACTATTTTTACTCTTTGATCCAAATAATCAATCAGTGAAAATAGTTCGTTTATCGTCCATTTTGCATCATCTGAAAGTTGGGTGGTTTCCGCAACCAGCGTAGCACGCTGGACCGCAGATAGAGCTTCCGCTCAAATGGTGTCAATCCGCTTCCGACGGTCGCTGGTGTTAACAAGCAGCCCAACGAAGCTGCGGATTTTCAGAGTGCGAAGCATACTGCGGTGCAGCGTGCTACGCTGCCGGGATGTCCCTGATCAATGTACCATCCGAGTTCCCGGAGTTTTTTTAAAAAATTTAGGGCACCGTTACAAGCTTCGATTCCGGCGACTATTTTGTTGGGTTTGTGTTTCCGTGCGACAATATCAACTGTACTGGGGTTATTCGGCAATGAAATGTTGGTTAAAATCTTGCCATCCTGGTTCATCAGGCAGAGTTGAATTTCTTTCTGGCGGTAGTCAATTCCGACGTAAATTGTTAAACTTGTCATCTCTTGGGTCCTTCGTTGAAAAAGTGGTGATTGTGATAAAGCAACCTCAATTTTAACAAGGAACCCAAAGTTTTTGATATTATCTAAATACGCTGCCCTTTCAGGGCGGAGGAGCCGGGTTTCCGTTAATAACAAATAATACAGTACAAATAGGGTGCTGTAAAAATTTTGTTGGCAATTACTTTTACTACCCCCAAAATTTTTTAGAAAATATTTAACTCGTTGCGTAATCTGGTTCTCGACGACTTTAAATAACCGTGTTATACTGGCAGTTGACTGTCTGGTCGTTCGCAGATGTGTATAAACGCGAAACTTTAAGGGGGGCGGGGGGATAAAATAAAGGTTTCAATGATTCACATGTTGCGCTGCGTGACACCTTTCGGTCCGTAAAGCACATAACGCCACAAGCCTAATGCCTAACGCCTTTTCCTAATGCCAGTATATTTGTTCGTCACCGCAGTAATTCTTGTAACCTGTATTGCGTTAAACAGGTTGTCAGGTCGTTTTGGCCTGCCAATGCTTCTGGCTTTTATTCTGCTCGGTATCTTCTTCGGTTCAGACGGGGTAATACTAATCGAATTCGGCGACTTCGTTATTTCCGAACACATCTGTTCCATTGCGCTTGTTCTTATAATATTTTACGGTGGATTCGGCACGAAATGGAGCGAAGCGAGGCCCGTTGCGGTCCCTGCGGTTTTGCTTTCCACTTTGGGGGTCGTGATAACGGCTATTTTGGCCGGTCTGTTTTGTTACGTCGCGTTGGGTTTTCCGCTGCTTGAAAGTTTTCTGCTCGGTTCGGTAATCAGTTCAACCGATGCGGTTTCAGTTTTTTCGATTCTGCGTTCAAAGAGGTTGGGGCTGAAAGACAACACCGCGTCGCTGCTTGAATTGGAAAGCGGCAGTAACGACCCGGCTGCGTATATGCTCACGATTGTAACCCTTTCAATAATGGGGGGCGAGCTAAACTACACGAACCTGATCCAACTGCTTATTAAACAATTCGTTTACGGAATCGGGTTCGGCATTTTGGTCGCTGTTGTTTGGGCTATTGTTCTTAGACGCTTCCGATTTTCAACTGCTGGATTCCACGCGATTTTCGTTTTGGCGGCGGCCCTGTTTGCGTATTCATTACCCGCAATGCTGGACGGAAACGGTTATTTGAGCGCATACATTGCCGGAATTATTCTCGGAAACAGCAAATTGCCGGACACGAAACCTTTGGTTCACTTTTTTGACGGCATCACCGGTCTGATGCAGATGCTTATTTTCTTCCTGCTGGGCCTACTTTCATTTCCGTCGCAAATGCCGCAGATTCTGGTTCCGGCGCTTTTATTGGCTCTTTTCCTTACTTTCGTTGCCCGACCCGTTGCCGTTTTCGCAATGATGGGGCCGCTAAAATGTTCACTTGCCCAGAAACTGTTGGTGTCGTGGGCCGGTCTTCGTGGAGCGGCATCAATTGTGTTCGCGCTTATTGCGACTACACACGTTAATAGTCCGACCCACGACATTTTTCATATTGTCTTTTGTATAGTGCTGTTTTCAATACCACTGCAAGGGTCGCTTATTCCATTTTTCGCACGGCGTTTAAATATGATTGATAAAAACGCAAACGTGCTGAAAACATTTAACGACTACTCCGACGAAGTGCCGGTTCAATTCATTGAGCTTCCGATTCCGAACGGTCACGCCTGGATCAACAAGAAAGTTCGTGAATTGCATTTACCGCCGGGAATGTTACTTGTTCTTATAAGGCGTGGTAAATCGCTACTTGTTCCGAAAGGTTACACGTCAGTTAACGCAAACGATACACTCGTGTTGATTGCTCAGGCTTTTAATCAAATGGAAACCGTCAACCTTTCCGAACTGCAACTTGAGAAAGGCAACGCTTGGATCGGGAAGCAGCTTTCCGAAGTTCTGCTCGGGCCGGACCAATTGGTCGTACTTATTCGTCGTGGTGCAAACACAATTATTCCAAACGGAAGAACTTCTTTGGAAGAAAACGATATTCTTGTTATTAACACCGAACTGAGCGCGTAGTTTTAATGCCAAGCAAAATATAAATTTGCCGATTGTGCTTTCCCGCTGATCTTATAATTCGCGTTTATTCTAACGCAAACTCTTTG
Source organism: Thermoguttaceae bacterium (assembly GCA_051660725.1). Taxonomy (GTDB): domain Bacteria; phylum Planctomycetota; class Planctomycetia; order Pirellulales; family Thermoguttaceae; genus JAVBSX01. The sequence goes on along the minus strand of JBOFQC010000253.1, from coordinate 2,821 downwards.
TGTTTTAACACATTGGTAGTTTAGGCTGTATTTTTGGGTTATTCTTGAAAAATTAACTTTGAGGAATTTAAAGTTTCCTTTAGTTTTGCGGATTAGTCACCCGATAAACCTGTAGTGCAAAAGAACATTGGCACAAATAATCCGTGTTGCGAGTTCAACCGGTTCGAGTAAAACGAATAAGAAAACTACAATATTTTGAGAGGAATTACCACAATGCGTAAACTTATATTAGCTTCACTACTCGTTTTCACGGTCATGAGCACGACTGGTTGCCTTCTTCCAATTTACTCCAGCGATCCGGTTCGACGTGGTCAGCAATTGATATACACTTCCGAAGATTTGCGTCAAATCGAAGATGAATGGGAACGACTTTGGTTAATGGACCAACCGAGCCACATGTCGCCGAACCGCAGACACGGCGGGATTATTTAAGGCGTTAGGCGTTAGACTTTGGGCATTAGGTTTTAGGTAAGATAAATTGTTATCCAATCTAACGCCTAACACCAAAAAACACCAAACTTCCCTTAAAATGGGTAATTTATGACGAACCGGAGGTTTTGCGCAAAAAAGCGAAACCTCTGGATATTTCTGTTTTAAAATAATCTGAACATATTATCTCGCAATCTAAAATCTGACGCCTGACGTCTAAAATCTTACTTTCTTCCTCTCTTTTTTTGCTCTGGACACGGATTTTCGTTTTTGTTAGTATCCGCCCAAATGGTTATGCGCCCCCGGAATTTTTTTCCGGGAGGTTATACCGTAGCACGGCATGTCGGGAACCTGCCGTTCAGGCATAAATAGCTTCGCGTGAAGTATATCACCTCCCGTTGGTCGGTTTAGTTTCCCGTGATTTTATGGGGTTGATTGTTATTATATTCACAAATCCCATTATTGGAAAATGTCAGCTTTATGACGTTGTACAGTATACTTTACTGCTTTTACCCCTAAATACAGATGTTATCAGGAGCAAACCAACTTGTCGGTCTGGTTCAAGGTTTATTATCTTCGAAAAAAAGCCAGCCGCAAAATAATGTTCAGGAAAATTCCAACATTTCCAACCCAAACACAACCAATCCTCAGCAGGATTTGTTTACGCTTTCGCCTTCCGGACTCAGAACGCAGCAGTTTCTAAATTCAGAAATGTACGGGTCAGATGCAAACGGGTCCGGCGGAGAACTCGATTTGGCGGCAATTGGAAATCTCAAACAACGCGGAGAAATGCTTTCGCAAATGCTGCAAGTGAAACTGCAGTCGTTTCAGAGCGATTTCATGCAAAAAATGAACGCAGCTGGTGTTGACACATCGAAACCAATCGACCTGCAAAAAAATGATGCTGGCAATCTTTTAGTGGCAAACGATCACCCGGATAAAGCGCAGATTGACCAGATTTTGGCTGAGAACCCTGAATTTGCTGGTAAATTCCAGGAACTTTCAAAGACCGCAGCAATGTCACAAGCTCTTTTGGCCGCCGCGGCAGATAAAAGTTCGAATCCGTTTTCTTCAATTGCGTCCCTGTACGCCAAACAGTCGCAAGACACAAACCAATCCAAATCAGCTGGGACACAATTTCAACTTCAAATTAACGAAACAGCCGCAACTTATTCGTTCAATTAACACATAAAACGTAGTACTGATTTTACATTCCGCATGTCTACTCGTCTGATTATACTACTCGTAATGATAGCGCAGCTTATACCGGTTATAGGCTGTGTTAGACGACGTTTGACGTTGCGCAGTGAGCCGCCGGGAGCTGTTGTTTTCCTTGATAAACGTGAAATCGGAAAAACGCCAATATCCACGAACTTCAACTATTACGGTAAACGTGAAGTCAAGTTTGTCAAAGATGGTTACGAAACGCACACTGAAATAATCGATATCCGCGCACCGTGGTACGAATGGCCCGGTATTGATTTTGTTTCAGAAGTTCTTGTGCCGGGTGAAATCACAGATAAAAGAAACTGGGACGTAAAATTACGTCCGCAAACAGTAGTTTCACCGGACGATCTTGTTGCGCAAGCGGAAAGATTGAAAGCCGTAGCTCATTCAAGCGGTACATTACGAATCGATGCGGTTGGAACTGATAATTTGCAATCACTACAACCTACTGAATCGTTACAATCGGGAACAAGCACAGCCACAGCGGACTTTGGACCGCCCGATCCAGTGGTGTCAACTCCTGCACCGCCAGCCCGAACGTCGGAATTTCCGATTCCCAGCTCACCATTTCGTACCGGCGACCAGTAACGTAAACGCTTATGCGTGTTGGTGTCGTATCAATTATACCTAAATGTCTTATAATAGTGGATATTACAGCGTATCTTACTATCACTAAAAACGATTCTCAAGAATCATTCATCACAATTGTAGCCGAAGATACAAAAGTATTAACCGTTAATTCTTAACAGAAAATAGGGGTATATTCATTTCTATTGTAACGTCTGTACCGATAATACACCCTCTCGGCAGCGTTAAAGTCGATACAGCTGTAACTCCGTGAAATAGCGGATTTTTCAGCATAAAAGAATAAAAATACCATTTATCAAAAAACTGTTTTGTAGCTCAAGAGATTTTCAAAAAGGTGCCGATAAACCTGCTGCCCTGAGAGAACAAAGCGTGTCGGGGGGCACGATCAGGGAGAATGTCAGATTTCCCTCAGATTAGGATGAACTGTTAAGAGCAATCGTTGCTCTTACGAACTGACATCAAAAGCATTGCCGAAACAAACGCGATTTCCGATTTAGCAACCAACTCGTCGTCCACCCTTTTAGTATCTGAGAATAACGTCCGCGGACGAATCGAGACCCAGGGAATGTGGTATTGA
>JBOFQC010000252.1:0-4832 GCA_051660725.1 Thermoguttaceae bacterium | reverse complement strand
GTACAGCTTTTCTGCTTTTTGTTCCGATGCTTTGTCATTTTCAAACCTCCCTTTAATTTTTTTGGACACCCGAAATCGTCCTGAACCAATGGATGAATTGTACCTAAACGAAAAGATACCTGCTCTCGGTATCGAGAATTTTAGGCACTCCTCTTTTTAGAAATTTTGTTTTGCGGCACACAAAACATTAAAATAAACCATTGTCACGATGCACGTTCGGAATAATCACTATAATCAACTTACATAAAAAAGGGGGAACAAACGAGTAATTACTAGTTAATGTACACGCTAACTTCTGTTTTCGTCTTGGGTCGGTTCGATTATTGAGCCACGAAAGTAGAAATTCCGCCACATGGCGCGTTCCACCGTTCGCGTTATCGTCAAAAACACAAACATTATACGTAAAAACTGCAAATTTTTACAATTTTTCTGAAAATCCAGACAAAAACATAAGTACAATGTTATTCTAACATAGGTAATTTATGATTTCAAGTACACGATTTTGCCATTTCATATTTTGCTCGGCTTCAGCATTTGTCCGAAAATCTATTGTGTTTGCCGATATTTTGCTTATAATGCTGTATCTTTTCAAATTAACACCATCAACCTACTATCTCATGCCTAAAAAAACAGTCAAAAAAGTCGCCACGCCTAAAGCCAAATCAGCCAAAAAATCAACCGGAGCCGGTAGACCCAAAGGAAGTGGTAAATACGGCAGTGAAACCAAAGCAATGCGGGTGCCAGCGCATCTCGTCGAGGATATACAAGCGTTTATTTTCAAGAAGATCAAAGATGAGAAAAAAGCAGTAAAGTAAAAATACAGGTCGTTGTACCTGTGCCGCCCCACTTCGCCGGACACGGGAAGTATTTCAATTTGCGTACTTTCCAAGAACCGTCCCGGAATACCGCTGTCCGTTGAAATACAGCGAAAACGTGGTGTGGTGGTGTGAATTTTACACACTGCGCACCATGCTTTTCACCCGAAACGGAGTTTGTTCAAAAATAACGCTGTATTTTCCGAAACCGCCCCTAATATGGGCTGTTCGTTGAAATATCGTAAAGACATGGTGTGAGGGCGAGAATTTTGTACACTTTCCACCATGTTTTTCGCCCGGAGCCGCTTCTGTCCAAGTGACGCTACGTATTTTCGGAAGCCGGCCCGTAATATCGCTGTCCGTTGAAAAGTCGCGGTGTTTCATCGTGAAAAGTGGTGAGATAGTGTCACTACATCCACACTGTTTGCACCACCTTTTCGCCCGGAGCGGAGTTTGCACAAAAAAGATACGGGACGTATAGCTGTTTCGCACCGTGTTTGCCGGACACGGGAAGTTTTTCGAGTTGCGTATTTACGGAACCCGTCCCGAAATATCGCTGCACGTTAAATACAGCGGAGTTTCAGCGTGAGATGATGGTGTGGTGGTGTGAATTTTACACACTTCGCACCATGCTTTTCGCACGGAGCTGGGTTATTACAAAAATACGCAGTATTTTCCGAAACCGGCCCACGTTCGCCGGACACGGAAGTATTTTGTTCTGCGTACTTATCTAAACCCGCCCCGTAAATTCGCTGTCAACCGGAATACAGCAGCGTTTTCAGCGTGAAATGATGGTGTGTTGGTGAGAGGGTGCCACCACGTTCACCATCTTTTCAGACGGAACGAGGGGTAAAGCAGCGTACTTTTCCGAACCCTGCTAGTAAATTCGCGTGTCTGGGGAAGTATCGCGGAGCTTTCAGCGTGAAAGAGGTGATGTGATGGTGAGAATTTCACACACTTTTGACAATGTTTTTCGCACGAAACGGAGTTTGCACAGAAAAAACGCTCTGTTATTTCAAGAACCGCCCGCAATATCGGCTGTCATGCAAAAAGTCGCGGCGTTTTCAACGTGAAATGATGGTGTGATGGTGCATCATGTTCACCACCTTTTTGCCTTGAAAAGTACTAACGTGACGTTATAGCTGTCGCTGTGTTCACCGATAGAGCCAAAATTGATAAATTTACCTTTAACTGTGTACAACACTGAAAAAATAGTGTACCTTATCCTACACTGCAAAAATTCAACTACTTCCAAAGAAAGTATTAAATTTTTCTCTCATTTCGTGATACAGCATCATATTATACACAATATTATATACACAATGAAGACGCACTGGGACGAGATTGACACAGCCTCGCTATTACAACTTGTCAGCTTTCGCAAAACGAACAGCCGGTTCGGGCACCTGCTGCGGCACTATTGGATTCCGGCGACGGAGTTGACGTACAAACGGACAACGACGCAAAATAATAGCGTAACTATAGAAACCGTCACCCGCAAAATGACAGGCTGTGATGCCGATAAATGTACGTGGCGGGAAAAGACAGAACCTCAAAATGAAAATACTGGGCAATTGATCCGGTTCGCAGCACTGTCTGAAAAAGAACAGCTTTGCACTTATAATCGAAGCTCACAAACTTTTTGTCAGCAAGATGTTATATCGAACGAACAATGTTATGCAAACGGCAGGGTTGCGGCATTTTTGAACGTGCCGATCTTGACACCGCTGTTACCGATTCCGCTTGGTTTTACCTGGTTTGTCGAGTCGGAAAACGGTTACATGGAGTTTACGCTGAAGTCTCAAACGCAGATCGGTGACATGCCGGTGATTATCATCAGCCGCAAAGGGGAATTTACTGTTGATGCGTATTTTCAAAACGGCAAGAAACACAAAACGAACACCAAAATACATCGGGAAGGTGTCACCGTCTACGCAACAGATCGCTTCATGATTTTGGAAGACCGAACTTGTGACACCGTGTTTGAAACGGATGTGCCGGTGCTGCAAAATCTTGAAACCACAACTGTCCTGAAGCTGGAAAAGTCAGAACTCAAAGAACCGCAAAACCTTGCGCCGCTTTGTATTAAGTACAAAACTGACAGCCACGATTATCTGTTTGACAACAAAACGGGCCATATTATCGAAACCGACAATGATATCAACGAGATAATTGATGACTATTTAGTGTTGACGCCAGATGAGATCAAAGAAAAACATGCCACACTTGGACAAGAAAAAATTGACACCGCGATTCAGGAAATAGATTCGTTACGAGCCGACGGATGTTTGGTGGGGCATAACCCGTCCGAGCTTTCGCACATTGACATGGTGTTATGCGACAAAAAGCTCCGAAACCTCGGCGAATTCTGGAAAAGCACTTGCACATTGTTGATTATCGGCATCACCGAACGGTGCAACCTGTGTTGTTCCTACTGCTGTTTTAGCGGTAAATTTGCAGGGCAGAGAACGCATAGTGACAGATCAATCAGCTTTGAGACGGCAAAAAAAGCGATTATAGAGTTTTTGGAAAGTGACAACACAGCCGAGGACGCTTACCCGATATCATTTTACGGCGGTGAGCCGCTTGTGGAATTTGAGCTGCTAAAACAGTGCGTTGAATTTGCGAAAGAGTACGCTAAGCCGTTGGGTAAAAAAGCCAGATTTGCTGTTACCACAAACGGAACTTTAATGGGCGACGCAGTTTGTGACTATTTAGTCGAGAACGAGTTTTTGGTGATGATCAGCCTTGACGGGCCGGAACGAGTTCAGGACAGATATAGGATTTTCCCAAATGGAAAAGGTTCGTTTAAGGTTGTGTATGAAAACATACGTCGCTTTGCCGAGCGGTATCCTGATTTCATACATCGTGGCTTGAATGTGACGCTTGCGCCGCCGTTTGAGTTTGAGGAGACCGAAAAATTCATAAATGACACCTTTGCCAAATTCCCGCTTTCACGGGTAGCAATTGTGAGTCCGGGCGATGATTTTCGTTTTCCAGAGGAGCCGGAGCAGCCAACGCAATACGGCTGTTACTCGAGTAATATGTGCAGCCAAAACAATGCCGCTGTTGACGAGTTCAGGAATTTTCGGGCAGAAGACCGCAAAAAACTTGAGCAGTATTGGAACGAATGTGTCGAGAATTTGAAAACACTCGGTTTGGTTGAAGCGAGGAAACAAAAGCCATTTTCAACGCATCTGTTTGAATCGCAATTTGACGTGATTCACAGGCGATTGGTATACGACCGTTCGCCGGAGGAGTATATACTTGTGCCGTGTTTGCCTGGTTTCAATCGGCGATTTTGCGACGTTGATGGAAATTACAGGGTTTGCGAACGGGTTGATAATTCCGAAACGTTCAAGCTTGGCAATGTTGACACCGGTCTTGACACCGAAAAATTGGAGTACGTAATGGAGCTGCGGCGTCATCACGGCGACTGTGCAAACTGCACATCAAGAAAAACGTGCCAGGTCTGCTACGCACGTGTGCCGTGCAGCGACGAGATAAGTACCGGATTTGACCCGCGATTTGACATTATGTGCCAAACCATTCGAGGCGGAAATCGTTTGATTTTGCAGACTTACACGGAAATAATGGAGCAGAACCCAACCGCTTTTGTGAAACCGAGCGATTCTGTTCCGCGAACCGAAAAGCCTATCAGATACGCAACCCTCAAAATGCGTAATCCAGAGGCTGTATACGAATTGCTAAAATGTGAAAGTATCAGAAGCAGAGAGAACGAATGAGTGTTCCAAAAAATTACAACTTTTACCAGAGGCTCATCAGACTTCGCTATATACGTACCAGATGGAACCCATGCGGTAAAAAAATATTTTGAAAAATTTCCTCAAAAAAATTATTTTTCTACTTGAATTCTGGATTTCAGATATGTAAAATACTGTAAGATTTACAGTAACGAGTTTTCCGTTTGGCGAAACTGGAGAAAAAAATGAACCACGAGATTAAGCGTCGGACATTTATTGGGGCGACAATCGGCACTTTGGCGGCGATGCCGTT
>JBOFQC010000251.1:0-8281 GCA_051660725.1 Thermoguttaceae bacterium | reverse complement strand
GAAACCTGATTGGTAAACTCGGCGTCATTCCAGAGATTCGTTACAACCTGGTTGCCATTTCCTTGCGTCCGTTTATTGGACTGCTGTTTTTTCTGCAGCTGCCTACTTGACTTATCATCAGACTTCGCTGCATTCTCGTCAGCATTATCTTTTTTGTCTTTCTTTTCAGTTTCAGTCTCTTCAATGACTTGGCCGCCGCCACCTTTGACACCAATTCTGTATTCACTTTTGTATCCGCTGAACGGAACTTGCGAACTATACATCGGCTGATAACCGAACATACTCGGATTATTGTAGTAAAACGACCAGAGCGAATCAATTGCAGAAACGCTTGAGTTGCCGTTGAATCCGAAATACGAGCCGAAATTGGCACCAAAACCTAAACCGAGGTTGTCTTGCACCGGCCCCCGCGGCGGTGTGTACTGGTCGTCGCCGGTGTTGCCTGGTGGAAGCGGTTGCACTTTATTAACGGTAATCGTGATGTCTTTCGTTGTGGAAAGTCCAAGCGAACCAGTTGCAGTGATTTCCTGTGCCAATACGACGACTGACACCGTTTTGTTTTCGAGAATAATCGTAATGGTTCCGTCCGCTTCAACGAGAAAATCCTGCGGCACAGCCCAGGAAATAGCTCCTGTCTGCGAATCAATTGTCATTCCTTCTGGCACTTCACTGGCAAAAGAGTAAACCACTCGGTTAATTGGAGTGCCGGGATTGGTCGAATAATCCGGGTCATGTGCCGTAATTGTTGTATTAAACGTTTTGTTCGGATTAGTTGCGAACGAATCCGTTTCGGTGTCAAACACCGGCGGCCTGTCAAGTTCTTCAACGAAAAGGTGCAGCGTTTTTTCTGCGAACAGATCGGTTTTATCAGTAACTCGAATAGTGATCTCAAAATTGAAACCGCCGCAATTTTCACCGGGCGTCCATTTAAGCAACCCGGTTTGCGGATCAAGTGTCATACCTTCCGGATAATCGCCGACAATTGTGAAAAGCAGCGGGTTGGTCGAATTCGGGTAAACATCCACATCGTTTGCCGTGAGTTGTAATTTGAATTCGTTATGCTCAGCAAGTTCGTACAGGTTCTCGAATTGGTTGGTAAACACCGGTGCCGTGTTCACTTCCTTAACGGTCAGTTGCACGTTTTTACGCCTGACGTTTTCATTCGAGTCCGTGAGTTTGAACACTGGCGTATAAGTTGCCGGGCCGTCTGCCTCGTTTGTTACCCAACGGAAAACAGCAGTGTAATCGCCGGTTTTTTGCATTGTGTACTGCGCACCAGCAGGCAACGAGTCAGCTGCAACGGTAAATACGTAAGTTTCACCTTCTGAAATCTCGTCTTCGTTTACTTCGAGATAAATAACGATTTCTTCGCCTTCGCTAACCGTGGTGTCACCGGTAATCGTGAAATTCGTGCCAGTCTGGAAAACGGTTTCAATTGTTTTGAGCGACGAGTTGCCCGCCCCGTCGGTTGCTTTTATTTCAATTGTGTAGTCGTCGACTTGTCCCGTTGCCGGCGTCCAGGTGAAAACTCCGGTAGAGGCGTCAATTTTCATTCCGGTTGGAATTTCAACTGTGTTTCCGCTGCTGTTTTTCACCGAGTTAATCGAATATTTGACACCTCCGGCTGCGTGATTATCCGTTCTGAACGCAATGCGTAGTTCCTTGTTAAGTTCGGCGTCAAACATTGTCGAACCGGTCGGTTCAATAAACACCGGCGCTTTTGATGCCACTACAAGTGAAAACGCAGCCGAACTCGGGCTGGTCATCGCGGCGTGAGAAAAATCTGCCGGGGGAGTGAATGTCTGAACGGCAGTAATGGTATACGTTCCGTTGTTAAAAGCCGCTTGCGTACTGTCAACGACGACTTTCAATTTGAGTTTAGACAAACCGTTTTCTTGTTTGACTGATGATACGAGTGTGGTTTTGAGTGCATAACCGTCTTTGTAAAGCGTTACGGTTGTGTTGGTCCCAACCACATCAGAAACTTCGAAATAAAGTTCGTTTCCGGCTGAACCGTCATTGGATGTGATACCGTCGCCTTTGGTACCGGTGTCAGACGATTCTAAAAGCGAAACTTTTGGCGCAGACGGAGTAACATAAAGCGGGATATATTTAATCTCTGGCACTGCACCGGCACCAGCGTCGTCATCAAGGGAAATGGCTTCGACGCTAATCCATTCAATGCCGCCGCCGTTTTTGGGCGCGGTAACTGTTACATTTCGTCCTTCAATCACAACCTTTAAATCAGCAGACGAATAACCGGGAATACCAGCGGCTTTGTATTCAATCCCACCGTTAAGAGGATATTCCGGCAATGTGAAAGTATGTGTTTGTCCAGAATTTAGGTCGATTCCTGTTGGTACAATCCAAGTTGGTGCCTCTTTCGGTACCGATGCAACGACATTCACATTAATTTCATAAGGAACCGGAGCATTGACACCATCCGAAACGTAAACGGTAACGGTTGTTTTGCCCGGCTGCGCATTTTCCGGTACGTAAAGTCGGAGCGTGCCGTTTTCGTTGTCCTCGAAAACGGTGAAGTTATCCATTTTTATCGGATTAATCGGGGCATCTTTATATTGGTTTAGGCTGGTATTGTTTACTTTGTAAGTTTGAACCGTGGCAATTCTATCATACACATCGTAACCTTCAGTGACGAAACCGAACACGTTGTGCTTGCCGTTGAGCCCAGTTGTTGCGTTGTCCGTAATAAAGAACTGACTGTCATTTGTATTATATCTGTTAGCATTCGGATCATTCGAATTAGCTGTTGAAACAATACCTCTACCTGAATGTTGTAAGAACTTGTTATACTCGTCTTTAAATTTTATACCGGTTCCACCATATCCGTTTTGGAATTGCACGTCACCGCCTTGAATCATAAAACCATCAATTATTCGGTGAATCAAGGTGCCGTCATACTCGTAAGTTTTGCCGTCCGCTCCTTTCATTCCTTCGATGAGGTCCAACATTCGTTGCGTTGTAATCGGAGCTTCATCTTCGAAAAGTTCGAAAATTATGTCGCCCAAGGATTTCCAATTGCCGCTCGAATCTTTTTCGTAAGCGGTAAACTTTACACTTTGGTTGCCTTCCAGAATGGTAGCCTGGAAGAGCGAATTGTTCGTGTTATTAACGGTAAAGGTGAGTTTGTCTTTATCAGCGTCGTAACCATCAAGAGCGACGTGGTACGAAGTGCCCGGTGTTAGATATATGTCGGCTGGCAATCCTTGCAGAATTGGTGCGGCATTTAATACCTCACGTTCTTCGAGGCACTCGAAAGAAAGAGTTCGGGTTCGTTTAATATTTTTATTCTTCGGGTCGGGCTGAATAAATAAAATACGACGTATCAGGTTTTTGTTTTCTGAAGACATTGTGAATTCTCTAAAACGACACGGACAAAGGTAAAAGTGCGCACATCACCTCGCTTCTTATCGGTAATGTTCAGGTGCGAAATGTTGTTTTTTTCGTAAAAACATTGCTGGCTGTCTTTAAGATGCTGTTTAAACGCGAATAGTGCGCAAAAAATCTCGAAAAAACGGATTTTTCCACTTTTTTCACTAAACCAGTAGTATTTCATACGGCATTACTGGTATAATCAGTAAATAATATTGGAAATTAGCAAACTGTACAACGCCGAGCGATTAATGCCTGAATGGCAGATTCCTTGATGGCTAACTTGACTTTATAACAATTTTTCCCAACAATTACATTATACAGTGTTGAATCAGCTTTTTCCAGTCATAAATAAGGAATACCTCAAGATGACGAACAGACGTAATTTCTTAAAATCAGCGGCTTTTTTGGCCGCAAGTGGTGGTTTTTGTGCGAATTCAGTATTTTCCGGCAAAACTCCACTGTTTGCCCAAAATACATCTAATTCGGGTACAGAAAAAAGCGAATCGAATTCAAAGAAAAAAATCCGGTACTCATGTTCTTCGATTAACTATTCGTCTTTGCCGTTGCCGGAAGCGTGTAAAAGGATTTCGGACCTCGGATACGAAGCAATTGATATCTGGTCCGGTCACGCAGGATGTCCGCACCTTGACAGTGTACTGAACGAATACAAAGCGGACGGCTTGAAAAAAATACTCGAAGAAAACAAGCTAAAGCTTTACTCGTTTTCGACTTACGCCGGCGGATATAACCGATACGCCGAACTGCTTGGCAAATGCGGCGGTGGTGTTGCCGTGCAAGGAAGTGCCGGACCGGTACCAAAAGACGAAATTAAAAACGCGATGAAAAACTTTTTAGAAAGCACAAAACCGCTTACTGAGCTTTGCGAAAAATACGATTCGTACCTCGCAATAGAAAATCACGGCGACGCGCTTCTGAACACAACCGACTCGCTTAAAATGTTCGTTGAGCTTAACAAGAGTCCGCGACTTGGTATTGCGCTGGCTCCGTATCACATTTTGAACCTGAAAGAGTCGGTGCCGGAAGCGATTCGCAGCTGCGGCAAACAACTTTTCTTCATTTATATGTGGCAAAACGAGCCCGAGGAAAAGCAGATGCCGGGTGTCGGTTCGCAAAAAATGGACGACTGGCTAACCGCACTTTCTGATATCGAGTACAAATGGTACGTTAATCCATTCATGCACGACGAACCAAAACCTGACAAAATGGACGAACTACACAAGATTTCACTTAAATATTTGAAAAACCTTAACACAAAAACCAGAAAAGCTGAAAAACATGGAACTTTTTGAAGCAATAAAAAACCGACATTCTTACCGCGGTTCGTTTACCGATCAAGCCGTTAGACGTGAAGATTTGACCCGAATAGTCGAATCCGCTATTGCGGCACCGAGCGCTTGTAATGCGCAAAGTCCGACTTTTGTCGTGATTGACGACCCGGCTCTGCTCAAAAAAATGAGCGAAATAATAACAACGCCAACAATGCAGACCGCAAAAGCAATGATAATTTGCATTGCCGATAAACGGCCTGTGTACAACAACGAATCGTTTTGGAAAGAAGACTGTGCCGCCGCTGTTGAGAACATGCTTCTCGCAATTACCGGACTCGGCTACGCGTCGGTTTGGTACGACGGAGTGCTACGAAACGGCTCTGCAGAAAAAATCGCCGCTTTACTTAATGTGCCGAAGAATTTACAAGTGCAAATTCTGCTGCCAATTGGAGTTCCAGCGGAATCGAAGTCGCAGCCGCAAAAGCACTCTTTCGGCAAACGTGCGTGGTTCAATAAATACGGCGAGTAGTTTTATTCCGTATGTTATTATGAGCGGCATTTGTGAATTGGTGTACTACGCATGGCATAAACTGTTACGGTTTAAAACTTTTTCTTTTTTTTAGGCCCTTCTTGATGTATAATGGGTTATATGAAGTAAGGTATACACATGCCAAATCATCACAAATAAAGTCAACTTAATAAACATTTGCCGTTTCCCATGATTTTAAGAATAATTGTTATTTTCGCGGCGGTTTTTACTTTGTGCCCTATCCATTTGTATTCTCAGGATGCAGCACCAGCCGAGCCGTCAAAAACGGAGCAGCTGCCAAACCCGAACGATCCGGTTAATTCGTCGGAGCCGTCAAATGCAGTGGAGTCGGCAGATTCGCCCGCTAGTATGGATTCAGCAAAGTCAGAGACTGGGGAAAAGCAGAATTCCAATCTCCAGAATGAGAATCCAAACGGTGATGTAAACAACGGTCAGCAAGACCAGCCGCAAGAAGAACGTCGAAGTGGTCGAGGCAGCCGACGTGGAGGCGGACAAGACAGGCAAAACCCTGACCGTTCGCCAGCGGAACAAAATCCGCAGTTTGCTGACAAAAAAATTCGTTTTAATATTAGCAACCAAGCGTGGAAAGACCTGATCGAATGGTTGGCCGACCAAGCTGGTCTTACCCTCTCGATGAACTCGTATCCACAAGGTTCGTTCAGTTATAAAGATTCCGAAAATTACTTCACACCCGATGAAGCAATTGACCTGATTAACGGGTTTCTAATCGTCGAGAAAGAGTTTGCCCTGATACGTAAAGGAAAAATGCTCCGCGTTTTCGACCTCGGTCCCGGTGCGCAAAACGGCATTCCAAATGATTGGGTCGAAGTTATTTTTCCAGAAGATTTGCCGAATCGTGGTTATTACGAAGTGCTACGCTGCCAATTCGATCTGAAAAGAACAACTCCGGCTGAAATTCAAACTGAAATTGAGCGAATAATCAGCCCTGTGGGCAGCCTTTCCATTTTGCCAAAGTCTGGAACTATTCAGATAACCGATACTGGTGGGAATTTACGTGCGATTAAAAAAATAATTGACAAACTCGACAATCCCGAATTGGCGAACCTGAAACCGGTTGAACTTAAAAATCTCACCGCTGAAGAAGCGATTGCGCTCGTCAGGAACCTCGTTGGTATTTCACCGGACGACCAAACGCTCCGCATGGCAGCTGATTCGTCAGGCAAAAAAGTTTGGATCAGTGGCCGAATAGACCAAATTGAAAAAGCGGCAAGCTACCTCGAAAAAGTCGACGTATCGGAACCGAATGATTTCGGACCGCTTGAAGTAAAATTTTATCCCGCTGACAACGTTGATGCAAACGTACTCCGTACCATTTGTGATACTCTCCTCGCAGATAGAGCCGCATCATCCAAGAAATACCGTATGTCTGTTGAGCCGGGAACAAACACGCTTGTCGCAAACGTTTACGCTGACGACCACAAACTGATTGAAGAGCTACTGAAACAATTGAAATCCGAATCGTTCCGAACTGAGATTATCAAGTTAAACAAGTTGTCGACTTCGCAGGCTATTTCCGCAGTTGAGAAATTTTTCGGTTCAACCTCGAATTCGTCCAGCTCGTCCGGCTCGTCTTACGGCTCGTCTTATGGTTCATCTTCTTATGCAAGTAACGTAAACCTTTCCGGTCCAAACCGTCCTCCGGTAGTCGAAGCGGACACCGTAAACAAACAGTTGATTGTGCGTGCCACCAGTTCGCAAATTTCGCAAATACGTAAACTGCTAAACGACATGGGTGAAACAAGCGAAGAGAACGTAACAACACGTCAACCAAGAGCTTCGACTTCACGTACAATTGCGATTCCTCCGAGTGCGGCGGAATTCCTTGCCGACCAAATTAAATCCGCTTGGGAAAAAGGGCACGAAAACGAACTTAAAATCGTAACGCCGTCAGCAATGGTGCCAACTTTGCGGGCAAATGATAACAAACCAAGCGAGTCGCTTCCAAGACAGGAAATTAAATTGCCGCCACGTAATAATCCGGGTGTGCAGCCGAGCTCTCCGCGAAATCAACGGGAAAGAGAACCGCAACGAATAAATCCGACTAATACTCCTGTAAATGACATATTACGTAATGATCTAAACAGGTCCGGCAATTCGAACAACGACTCCGCTCAAGACGAATCGGTTGATGAGCTACTCAATATGCTTTTCGAAGAACAAGATGACGCTGATATCGAATTCGGAAACGGATCAGAAAATGGAAAAGCCAAATCGCAAAAAAACAGCGGCGTTTATCTCCGTACAACGTATACTCGGCAAATTGATGACGATAATGGCTTTGATAGCGAAGATACCGACACTGACACCGTTGTACCACGTCCGGTCAGACGTGAACTCTCCGAACAGCAGCAGGAATCGTTACGTAACCGTTTTGCGCCGGCTGTGGACGAAGAAGAACGTATTAAACGCCGCCGTGCCGCTTTCGAACTGGAAGACAATCAAAATGATGCGGTAAATCAATCTGTTCAAGATCAACCCATAATAAAACAAGATAAACCTGCAAGAATAGAAGTTCCTAATCTTTCACAAGAAGAGATAAATTATCTGCTCGGCGTAAAATCACAAAAAGGTTCTCCAATTGTTATGTCAATTGGTCCGAACGGTCTAATGCTCATGTCAGATGACACCGAAGCCTTGGATGCTTTGGAAGATTTAATCGAAGCGATGTCAAACGAAGCAATGCTTTCGACACCGGTTTTCAAACCTTACGAAATCAAATACGCTTCCGCAGATGAAATATCCAATACAATAGATCGGCTAATGGGTAGTTATTCATCATCTTCGTCGAATAACGCATCGGCATACGACGATGCAGCGGGCACCATGATGTTTAACGTGGTTTCCAGTTTGGGCGTTATTCAAGCTACTGGAACTGTGACGACAACGCCAATAACACGTTTGAACACCCTTTTGGTTAAAGCGAACCCGGTTGACCAATACACAATTGAAAAGAAACTTATTCCGTTGCTGGATGTTCCAAGAAGCGAAGATATTCCGCGAGAATCCAAAGTACGTATGATTCCTT
>JBOFQC010000250.1:0-2626 GCA_051660725.1 Thermoguttaceae bacterium | reverse complement strand
TGTTCTCCAGCATCTCTGAAGATAATAAATGCTGGGGAATTTTCGAGATACAAGTGGACGGAAAAGGATTTAACACACTCACCCCGACCGACCAGACTGACGTAGACTTCTTTGATAGTTGTTACGTTCCAGATGGTACGTTAATCGCCGCTTCGACTGCTTCTAAACAAGGTTTACCATGTATGAACGGCGGTGCCGCAATGGTCAACCTTTACAAGGTTGATCCGCAGACTAAAAACGTGCGACAGATAACATTCGAACAAGACAGCGACTGGCATCCGACGATGATGCGCAACGGACGTGTAATGTATATGCGCTGGGAATACACGGATATGATGCATTATTATAGCCGCATACTTTTCCACATGAATCCTGACGGAACGAACCAAGCTGAGCTATACGGTAGTGGATCGTTGTTCCCAACCACCCTTAAGCACGCAAGAGAAGTGCCCGGAACGAATGAGATTGCCGTTATTTTGAGCGGTCACCATGGTCGTGGAGACACTGGTCGATTGGCAATTATTGACCCAACTGTTGCGAGGAAATATCCGTTTCGTTATAAACCAACGTCAAAAGAGTGGGGGCCGGAAGGAACACAGTTTGACGTGCATACTGAAGTTTTACCTGCAGAGAAAACCGGCTTTATTCAGGAAATTCCAGGTTTTGGCCAAGATGTGGTTGGAAACGTACTTGATAATCAAGCGGATGGGCTCAAGTACAATTTTATCTTTCCGTACCCGCTTTCCAAAAATTACTTTCTCGTAAACTGCCAAATAGAAGGGGATAACGAAACTTATGGTTTGTACCTGGTTGATCGGTTCGACAATATGACATTGATCAAGAAGATAGAAAAACAAGGTCTTTTTTACCCGATTCCATTGGTAAAACAGGAACCGCCTAAAACGATTCCGGACCGTACCGACCTGGAAAATAAAGAAGCGACAGTGTTTATCACAAACATATATGATGGTCAAGGAACTCCCAATGTGCCGCTTGGAACGTTAAAAAAACTCCGGATTTTCGCTTATCATTTTGCATACAACAACCGTGGTGGTCACGATGCGGTTGGAATTCGTTCCGGCTGGGATGTTAAACGGATTCTTGGAGAAGTGCCAATTGAAGAAGATGGAAGTGTGTTTTTTACAATTCCAGCCAATACACCGATATCGATCCAACCGTTGGACGAAGAAGGTAGGGCTGTGCAGATAATGCGTTCCTGGTTTGTCGGAATGCCGGGCGAAAATATTGCGTGTAATGGTTGCCACGAACCACAACTACAAGTAACTCCGTCAAAACTGACTATCGCGTCGCGTCATGTGCCGAATGAAATTGAACCTTTTTATGGACCAGTACGTAGTGTCACATTCGAGACGGAAGTTTATTATCCAGTTGTGAAAAAATACTGCATGGATTGTCATGACGGAAGTAAAACTGACCGTCCGGATTTTTCCACTGCGGTAATGGCTTACGATAATATCCATCCATTCGTTCGTCGCCCTGGTCCTGAGAGCGATATGGAAGTGTTACCGTCAATGGAATATCACGCCGGAACAAGCGAAATTTGTCAAATGCTGGAAAAGAACCACTATAATGTCGTTCTGGACAAAGAAGCGAAAGAGCGATTGTACTGCTGGATAGACCTGAATACGCCGTGGCGGGGAAGCTGGGACCATCCCGAAATTTCCAATCGGAGAATGGAACTTGAAGAACTTTACGTTGGTACAGTTAACAACTATGAAGATGATTTTCAAGAGTTGCTCGCAAAAATTCGCAGCACACCAGTAGAGTCGGTCAAAGATCGGCCTGATTACCAAAAAGCGGCTGATTCTCCTCAGGTCGTGGAAGATGCAGAAAAACTTCGTTTTGCTGGTATTTGGCCGTTTTCAGAAGAAGTCGCTAAAGAAATGCAGAAAAAAGCAGCAATTGGTGGTGCAATCACGAAAGAAATAGAAATGGCACCAGGCGTGAAAATAACTTTTGCGCGAATTCCCAGCGGCTCATTTGTTATGGGAAGTTTGGAAGGTTATCCAGACGAAGCACCGAGAAATGTTGTAGAGATTGAAAAACCTTTCTGGATAAGTACAACGGAAGTAACAAACGCTCAATATGCCATTTATGATCCTATACACGATACACGGTATATTGAGGAATACGGCAAGGACCACATTGTGCCGGGACACATTGCCAACCACCCGAACCAACCGGTTGGGCGTGTTTCCTGGGACGAAGTTGAGGGATTTACCGATTGGTTTTCAAAGAAATTCGGTCAAAAAGCTTCTTTACCAACAGAGGCACAATGGGAATGGGCCGCTCGAGCTGGTACAGATACGAAATATCCGTACGGAACGTTCGACATTGATTTCTCGAAATATGCTAATCTCTCAGGTGCGGAGCGGTTGAAACAGAATAGTTCATTTATTAACGGTTCGACTATACATCGTAGATATGATTTTCCAGCAGATGGTGTTTTTCCATTAAGAGATTCGCGTTTTTCGGACAAATGGTTTGCTGTAGATTATGTTGCACAATACATTCCAAACGCTTGGGGGCTTTACGATTCGATAGGAAATAACTCCGAGTGGACGAAATCGAGTTACCGACCCTACCCATACAATGACATTGATGG
>JBOFQC010000249.1:0-4178 GCA_051660725.1 Thermoguttaceae bacterium | reverse complement strand
AACTTCAGACGTATTTGAAATCGAACCTCGACCCACTCGGACGCCGTATCATTGATTGTTGCCTGTCAAATGGAAACGTGCAGGATTACGAGGAGTTTATGCCCGGCGTCGACTGTCTTTCTTCTTGATTGCAGGCATTGGTAAATATCGTCAACGATCCCTATTAGATGTTCATCAAATAGAAGGGGTAGGGTTCCGTCCGAGTTGAGTTGAATTTAATCAAATACTAGAAAAATAGTAGAATAGCTGAATTTCGGACAATAGACTGTTTATAGAATGTTCGTTACGCTACCAAGGTTGTAATCTTTATATGTTTTGTGACCAATGCTGAAGTAAATAACTTCTACTGATAAAAACGCTCCGATGAATTGTAAAAAAATACACAGAATTTTTCACGCAGTACCGCGAAGCAGACCTATTTGCGTATTTAGACGACTTCGTCAAGATAACGCAACACGAGCCAACCAGTGCGATTCTTGGGGGAAACATGGTGGCTTGATTGTGGAATTGCTTCAAAGAGGTTATTCCCAGTAGAACCTTACAAGACGCAGTGGTGTCTTTTTACGAAGGACCCAAATAGAGCACCCTCTCCTGATTCTTTGATGCCTTTTGCGGAATACTTACACCGATGTCGTGACACCTCATGCCTTCCCAGGTGGGATGGCGTCAACACGCACTGGTTGACAGTTCTATAAATTATCGGCGTCAATCAACTCATCCAAAAGAGTTTCTGCTTCCTGGAAACGCTTTTGGGCGCGCAATAACATTGCCAACTTTAGCTCAATATCTTTGCGTACTAGCGAATTTTTGGGAATCCGTCTAATCGCATCACGTAAAAATTGCTCGGAATCATTAAGCATATTGAACGCAGTCAAAAAATGGATGACAGATATATAATCCTCATCATGCCATTGTGCGTAATCATTTGCCGCCGCATTTTGGAGCAGTGCGGCCATACGTGTTTTCGCCCACTCTTTGTCCGAGTCGGAAAGTGACGCCACAGATGGCGTGGCTGTCCACAAAAACAGACGTACGAATTCCAAAGTGTCCGGAATTTTGTCGTCAAGCGACCTAATCATCGGAAACGCCTCGATGTACCGTTTTTCCTTCACAAGCATGCGAATAAGACGCTTTTGATCATCTTCGTTAAGTGGTTCATTATGCCTCATTTTTTCAAGTTCTGAAATCGCTTCTGGAACATTTCTGTCAGTTGCCTCGGACAACATCACACTTTTTGAAGCAAAATCGCTATCTTTCGGCAATTCACGAGCCATTGCCTGAAATTCTTCGAGAACATGTTCGTAATCGCTAATCCATTTATTCCCTTCGTTATGCGGAGCGTGCTTTAAGGCGTCATATTTTTTCTTCATGACAAGCAACGAGTTTAGCCATTCATTCATTACCTCTTCATTTTCTGGATTAAGGTATATCGCTTCACGATAGAACCGTTCCATTGTCTCGGCGTCATTTTTTTCTGCGGCTGCCCTTGCCCGCATCATGTAATACTCGTACCGTTTTTCCGGCGTCAAAAGCTGTTCGCCACCGGTGATCCGTATGTCGTCAAGCTGTAAAATCATGTCATCCCGCCGGTTGGTAATACGAAAATACATGATTGCCGCCACCATTTTCCATTCGGCAGCCTTTCGTGGATTGTTATGGCTTGTATACACATCAGCAATTTTGTCCGCAGCTTCAGCTGAAACTTCCGGATTACGTGTGCGTACTGCCGCATCATACAGACGCAGCCAGCGGTCAAGATCGGACTCGTGTGACGACTCCATATCCGCAAGTATTGCTGCTAATCTATGCCGAGTCGCTTCAACATCTGAAGGAACCGTTTCAAACCTTGCCGTGTGTTCCAGGAAAATATCGTCTTTGTTATCGTACATGTATACCGCACCAACAAAACAGCAGATAAGCAGAGTCGCCAGAACACCGCCGGAAATGATTTTGCTGTCGTACAGAATCGATTTCCGGGTTTGAACCCGATCAATTGCTTTGCCCCAACGGTTGGCAGCTGCACGGTGATAAAAACCGAGAAATTGACGCCTGGCCGCTTCGTCAAGCGATGACACCGAAAAATAGTATCTGTAAAGGGTATTGCCACCAATATGGAATCTTTCCACTTTTTCTGGACAAAGCGAACAGTTGACTTTTTCATCAAACACCATTTCAAACGTCATTGGAACATTTGTCGGCGTGTCATGATATGGCAAAACAAACGTGAAAGATTTGGCGTCATACTCCTCGACAATTGTTTCGCTTTTATGTGAATCATTCATGACAATCAGGAATGGGACACGAATCTGTCTGATACATCGGCAGAGGTAATTTCCGAATGGCACAAACGACTGAATAAAAGTAGCAAGCCACTGTCTTTCGCCAGTGCAGTAATTCTGTTCCAGAATATCGGGCACAATATATTTCAAAGCAATTTCTTCAATACTGGTCAATTGCTCATTGCTCGGATTTTGAATCACTCCCCGATAAAACCAGCCGCGGGCATTTCGCAAACCGGTACGAATAATAAACATTTCAGTAACAGCGACTTCCACTCGGAGTATTTTAATCGGCGAAGTAAGTGTCAGCTCAACTTTATCACCGTTTTTGAGTTGTCTTGAGGACATCCATTCTATTTCACTGTCGTTAAAAAAAGCGGAGACACCACGTGCGACTTCCATTTCGTAATCTCCCGATTTTCGAAACGAGACAGGTAACACAGCGGGATAATGCCAAGAGCGTTTACGTCGGTAACATCTTAGCGACTTATCAACCGACATCAACGCAATCCAGATAAAGAAGAGCATTATTGCACTTCCGGCAATGAATCCTGATGCGTAATCGACAATGCCGGTAATTAGATTCAGCCCTGCCCAAAAAATGGCAATAATACCAACCATAATCAGCAGAAGTTGCGGTAAAACAGCCTTGAAAACTTTCCAGCCTGGCGTTTGCACTTTACTTTGCCGCGTCGACTTTGGTGTGACGACAAATCTCGAACGCTTTTTTCTGAAAAGTGATCTTATCGTCGCTTTCATCTGTGCGTAAAAGTTCGACATTAAATTTACTTGTATACCGATCAGGCTCGCCGCTTTTCCTGAAACATACTCCATTGCAAACAGAAAACCACCCAGGTACCCAGCGAGCAGAATCAAATAAGTTATCGTCACTTCACGAACAGGCGACACGGATGTAAATAGTACGAATATTGGAACCAGAAACGTGAAAACAAGTGGGATTCCTATGGTCCAGTTCAGAATCGAACCAAGATAATTGAGCCTCTGTGCGAGTGTTAACCCTTTCATTGTGGCTGGATTATCAAAGTGCAACACACTTAGATTTCCAAGTCCCCAACGAGCCCGCTGAACATTGAACGAGTGTATGTCTTCCGGTGCCTGTCCGACAATTAGCGGCTCGCTGATGGCAAGTGACTTCCAACCTTTTGCGGCAATACGCATTCCGGTATGCAGGTCTTCGGTTATCGTTTCCGTTGCGAAATTGCCAACACTTTCAAGGGCGGCACGCCGAAACATGGCGGCACTTCCACAAAAACAGGCGGCATTCCAATGGTTTTTGCCTATTTGTACCGTGTAGTGAAAAAGGTTTACGTCTTCCCAATATTGATGTGTTTTTGGGGACCAATCACCGGAAACATTGTCTAAATTATATGCGGAATGCGGTGACTGAACAAAACCCATTTTCGGGTCGTCAAAATAACCGATCATCCTGTCGATCATGTGGCGGAATGGTACGTGGTCCGCATCAAGAACAATGATAAATTCCCCTGACGTTTGCGCAAGGGCGTTGTTAAGATTTCCCGCCTTTGCGAAATCGTTGTTAGGTCGTGTAATATAATGTACGCCGAGTTCTTCTGCGAGCTGCTTAACCGCTTCGCGGTTCCCATCGTCGAGCAGATAAGTTTCATGCGGATAATCAATATCATTACAACTTGAAACCGTTTCACGGAGTATTTCCACCGATTCATCGTAAGTGGAAATGAAAATGTCAACCGAGCGGCCAGGCAGAGTTTTTTTTGCGGGCGGTTCTTCGAGCTTCCATACCTGCACGAAATAGAGAAAAAGCAGAATGCTCATCCAGATTTCCGATACTAAAAGCCCAATCGACAGAAAGGATGCAAATGGCGAAACAAGATTTAGCGTCCAACAACCTCGATAAAT
>JBOFQC010000248.1:0-14504 GCA_051660725.1 Thermoguttaceae bacterium | reverse complement strand
CGGCTCGGTTCATGCTCTTTCCACATCGACGTCCCAAACGGTTTTGAACGCTTTGATGAGAGTCAATGACGGTGTGTCTGTTTCGATTCCGTAACTTTTTGTGTTCCACGCAACCAACCTTACCCGCCAACTGACGTTGGCGGCTCGCTGTGTACAATTAACTTTAACCTGATAATAAGCATATATGAAAAAAAATTTATTCGTAGTATTCTGTTTGGTTACGTTGTTTTTAGGATGTAGTTCTAAAGTGCCAATGAGTGGCAAAGTTCTATTTTCTGACAACGACGAACCGTTGACAGTTGGAACCGTGTGCTTTGATAATGGTAAAATTCAGGCTCGTGGCGGAATCAAGCCGGACGGCACGTACATCCTCGGAACCGACAGTGAAAAAGACGGGATACCTCGCGGCTCGTACAAAGTTTGTGTCATGGGAGCAATGGAACCTTCTCAACAAGGACCAATGAGCGGCTACACCCCGGTAATAAGTCAAAAATATACAGACCTTGCCACTTCAGGACTTACGGTTGAAGTTGACGGCAAAACCAAAACTTTTGATTTCAAGGTTGACAGACCTTAGTACGATGGCGCAATCCTGTTAAATTTTCCTCTCACAAAGGTACTGAGCATACAGAGAAAATGCGGGGAAGACAACCTCCGTGTCCTTTGCGCCTTTGTGGGAAAAAAGTAACAATAAAAATCATTATGCTGTAGCATTTGGATATCGGCAGAAAACGAACTTGCCATTGCTCGATTCCAAGGCAGACACGTTGCGGAAATTGCAAAAAAGTTGAAAACGCGGTAACCACCATGATATGTTAAATGTTAGCCGCCGGGCAGAGCTAGACGGCTAGCAAGGCAACAGGAATAGAATTTTCCACGCAAAATTTAGCTGACGCTTTGTTTTTGTGCAATTCCAATGAGCCAAAACTTCGACAACCAGCTGGACGAAACGCAGCCACAAAAGAAGAAAACCAATTCCGGCTGCTGCTTGCCATTTGGTTGTGGATGCGGCTGTTTGCTTTTACTTCTTATCGGACTCGGCGGACCTGCGCCACTGATCCCGTTTTTCTTTCCGACGTTATTTACGTCATCTGGAGAACACTTGCCTAGAGTGGAGCAATTTTCACCGGAAGCGACAAATTACTCGTTTTACAACACGTTTCTAAACCGAGTTTGCGAGTTCGATATTTCCGAAGATGGTTTTTAGAAAATGTGCAAAGAAGCAGAGTACACACCGGTCTCCATTGAAATGCTCCCTGATTTGCCACAAGTCGATTACACAAATGAAGATAGTGAGGAATCGCAAATCAATTATAAGCGAGATGTGCCGCTTAACATCGTTAGATATGTTTATCACAAAGACGAACACAAAGACGGGTGTTCGCCGTGGAATTCCGCGAAATGCAACGTTGACCCGAGCGGCAAAACTGACGCCAGTTGTTTCCATTCGGTTTCTCAAGGGTATTATTTTGAACGCCGTTACAGAAATGGCGGCGGTTTATATATGCTTTATGATTCGGAAAACGGACGTTGTTATATGAAATGGAATCATCATTGACGGCGCAAAAAATTACACGTCTTTGTGTTTGCTGATGATTTTAAAAAAATTGCCAAATTTCTTGTCCCTTTTTTCTATTGGAAACACACTATACAATACAGGTCGATAATGAGCATCGGATATTTTGCTGCTTACGCCTGGAGTCTGACGCCTTTTAAATTATCCAACAGAAAAATGAGCACGACAATTACGCCACAATTACTCGAATCGCTTGAAAATCAATGCGGCAATCAGCAACGCTAAGTTGTTCCTGCAGCTGCAAAAAGAGCACGGCAGCTTTTGTGAATATCTGAGAAGTTTTTTGCCGAATGGCGAACCGATTACCGTCAGAATTTCCCGCTGTTTCTCCTTGCTCAGAGACTTACAAATCATCGTGTAGAACTCGTTGATCTATTCTTTGAGCAAATATCGGAAAAATCTGCTTGAACAATATTAGGGGAGAAATTATTATCCAGCCCATTATTCCGAATGGTATCATTATGAATAATGGCAGATACATTGCCCTATCATATTTTTTTGATCTGATCTTTCGATTTTCAAGCTCAGGACGAAATTTCTTTTTATGAAAATCAGGAACAGACCGAGCCGCTTGAATTATTTCAATAACTGAGTTAAACGGATATGTCTCGTATTTTACATGTAAATTATGATCTTTGTCACGGCACAATTTACCTCTGAATAGAAAAATCGCAAGAGACATTAAGCCGCCGACCAGCCACACATTCAATAATAATGACACATCGGAAGTAGATAAAATTACACCAGCAGCAAATAGAATTTGTAAACAAAGAAAAAACAGTGCCACAAGTTGCGTTACCGTCCAGATAACGGTACGTTTCACCAAAGTTTCAGTGTCACTTCGCAGCAGTAGGATCAACCTGTAAAAAAAGTTCCACCCTGCCTTGTTTACAACAATTTTATGATCTTTCAAGTCGTCGTAAAATCCCCACAAAGTTTCCGACACCAACTTAACCGCAGGGTCACGTGAGTCAGATGATATTTTACATAAGCAATCATCTAGCTCGAACGCTTGAATTTCATCGTTCATGTAAGCTTCAAGAGCCGTAACTAATTCGTTTCTCGCTGTTCGGTCAATCATTTTTGACTCCACAATATTACATTATTTATTCCATAAATGCCGTCCTGCAAGAAAACCGCTGATCCAAAATCAGCGGCGAAACATAATGACCAATTTACCTGAAAACATCTGCTTCGATGTGGTACGGTGCGGAACCTTTTAATGCGAAATTAGTGTCAATCTTCAACGTGCCGCCGACCCGAATCGGTCTGTTACGGTAATCCGCGGTTCTGCCTTCCGTCATGTGAACCGTAATCATGTCGGCAGGGTTCGTCGTCGGCGAACAGAATTTACAGTGCTCTTTGGTACGAACCAATACAAAATTTACGATTCCGCTTGTACTACTCGCACCGGTCATGTATCCCTGAACGAAGATTTTTTCATCTTTCTCTGCCATTTGGAGAATGTGCTCCGGTATTTTTTTCGTTTTCGGATCAAGCACAAGCTCAGAAAAATCAATCTTCGTGTAGCCGGCAGGAACAGCGTTAAAGTAGTTCCAGGTAAGCCAGCCGTATCCGCCCAACCAACAGACAACGCACAACGCAATACCGGATGTCGTGAGTGCAAAACCACCAATTTCATCCGGTGCGTGCATAATTTTACGGAGCGAAACTACTCCGAGCACAATTCCAATTAACGGAATAACAGCAAGCGACCAGTGCAAAAACGTGATTATTGAGAGAAATCCAAAAACAAGCGAACCGACTGAATAAGCTGCGATTTGCTTATACTCGGTTACTTGCTCCTCCTGAACCTCATCGTGGTCGGAGTAAATTCCTTTTAGTGCGTCATCAAATTCAGTTTTCATTGTGGTATATAAAATTTATAACCGTTTAAGGTTTTTAAGGAGTTAGAAGATGGGAGTCAGGAGATAGAAGATAGGAGTTAGAAATTTCGAATCACCTGTTCACCTTCTCACCTGTTCACCTTTTATAACAGCCGACCTATTCATGCCTCGACGGCAGGTCGCGGGAGGCGGAACACTTCACGCGAAGCGTTTTGCCTGGACGGCAGGTCCCCTAACTCCTCAATTCTACCGTTAACGGTAACTAAAACTTATTGTTGCAACGACTGCGCAACATCGGTTCTATACGCAATTACAGCCGGCAGGTATCCGACAACCGAGGCCAGAAGTATCAGGCCCGGAATCAGAATTACTTCGCTCGCTTGGAAGTGGAACGCAGAAACCAAAATACCGGTTGCACTTGAAATCCACGGCCCGATCACGAAAATCAGCATGTGTCCTATTAGAACACCAAGAGCGCCGCCGCCAAGTGAAAGCAGAATAGACTCCAGTAAAATAATTGACATTACCGTGATACGTCGAGCACCGAGAGCACGCATAATTGCAATTTCGTGGCGTCGTTCATTCATTGAGTTGTAAATACTTACCATCATGCCGATACCTGCGACCATGACAACCAAAGCGGCTAGGATTAAAAGCACAATTTGAATGTTCCCGATAATTTTTTCGAACAGGAACGAAATCACTTCCGCCGGTTTCGCAGCCTGGGCGTTTAAGTCTTCTTCAATTCGGTTAGGCAATGCTAAAATGTCAGCGTTAAAAACTTTTTCGTAAAGCGACCCGCCGGTTTGAACGGTGTCCGGACGCCCAAGAAGATCAGTTGTAACCGTAGCTTTTGCCCGCTCTTCTTTCGTTATGACTAAAATGGCAGATAGTTCCCGTTTACCGTTGCCGTGATCACATTCTGCGGTGTGAACGTGTTCCTTTTCACCTTCTTTTTCCGTATTGGCAGAGTCTTCACCGGCTGCTGCGACTTCGGTTTCGTGTGCTTGCTCGTCGCCATGTTCATCGTCTGCCGCATGATTGGCTTCAGATTCTGCGACTGAATTTTCAGCAACGGCAGCGTCATTTTTGGCACTGGTTGAGTCTTTCTTGAGTTTTATACTATCTTCCAGCACGTTTTCGTTTCCTGCGTGCATTTGGTAGAAGCCTTCAATGTTAATGAAAATTGCCGCGTCGTTTGGCGTGCCGCTTGGATTCAAGATTCCGACAATTGTGAATTCACTTACGTGTTCTTCAGGATTCTCTCGTCCGTGCGAGGTTTTTATTTTGTCGTTAACTTTCAATCCCAATTTTCGTGCAACGGTGTAACCGATAACAGCATCAAAGTCGTTACTATCCGTAATGTTTTTCCCGTCGTAGAATGAATATTTTTTCCCATGTGTTGAATCAAGCCAGAATGCTAATCCGCTGTCGCCAACGTATTCGAGTCGAGTCAGAAACTCACTCGAAGTCGCAACGACTGGATAACCGCGGTAATGTTCACCAAGAGCCATTGGAATCGCCGCTTCGACGAGACTTCGGTAGCGACCTGAACGTAACTCGACAAGATAATCGTAAGGGATTTTACCAATTGGATCGCGTTGGTAAAAAACGGTGCTTATCACCAATTCGAGAGAACTTCCCTTCGGTCCGACAATAATGTCCACACCCTGTGCGCTACGTCGGAACGACTTGTCGAGAACGCCGTAAATCACGATTACGATTACGATTAACGCGACGCCAAGCGACATTGAGAAAGCGGTTAAACCAGACGCCAGTGAACGGTGTTGGATGCTCCGCCAAGCTATTTTCCAGAGACTCATTTTTAGGCAAGAAGTTAGGTTAATTATGTAAGTAAAACGTCAACTTTTTAACAGGATAACAAGTAATTTTAACCGAAAGAAAAACGAATTGCAAGTAACTGCGAATCGCATAAATGCAGCACAGTGCAGTAAAACTTTGTTGGCAAATACAATA
Source organism: Thermoguttaceae bacterium (assembly GCA_051660725.1). Classification (GTDB taxonomy): domain Bacteria; phylum Planctomycetota; class Planctomycetia; order Pirellulales; family Thermoguttaceae; genus JAVBSX01. The sequence continues at coordinate 9,104 of JBOFQC010000248.1, read as the reverse complement.
TTCCCGAACCTCCTAGCTTATCTTAACGTGCAACTGAATTTTTTACAATTAACATGACTTACGCTGCAAAAATTCTGTATTACAATATATCCTGTATATTCTGTTTTTTGAAAACGTTGGTAATAAACAACCAGCTAAACTTATTTGCACAGGCAACAAACCGTCACCAGTTTACTACAAAAAATACATCATTATGAAAGTAGCAGTATTTAGCACAAAACCGTATGACGAGGAGTTTTTATTGAAGAAAAATGATTCGTACAAACATGAGTTTACCTTTTTTGATGTCAAACTGAATATCCAAACTGCGGTGTTGGCTGAAGGTTATCCAACAGTTTGCGTCTTTGTAAATGATAAACTCGACGCAGATGTTTTGGAGCAGTTACACAAAGGCGGCACACGATTTATTGCGCTTCGTTGTGCCGGGTTCAACAATGTTGACCTCGAAGCGGCCCATAAACTTGGTTTTTTAGTTGGCAGGGTGCCAGCGTACTCACCGTATTCAATTGCGGAGTATACAATCGGCATGATTTTGGCTCTAAGTCGTAAAATATGTAGAGCTTACGCACGTACCAGAGACGGAAATTTCTCAATTGACGGTCTTCTCGGATACGACCTCCATGATAAAACTTTCGGAGTGATTGGTACTGGCAAAATCGGCGCAATTACCGCGAAACTAATGAAAGCGTTTAGTAAAAAAGTGGTCGCATCCGATCCGTTTCCAAACGAAGAATTGTTAAGTGCTGGCGTTGAGTATGTTGACCGTGACGAACTGTTTCGAACAGCGGATGTAATTTCCCTTCATTGCCCGTTGACGGATGATTCTTATCATTTAATTTGCGACCGAACGATTCAGTTAATGAAGCCCGGCGTTCTCATCATCAACACGAGTCGCGGCGCTCTTGTCGACACGGAATCTGTAATTTCAGGCTTAAAATCCGGAAAAATCGGAGCTTTAGGGCTCGATGTTTACGAAGAAGAGGCTGATTTTTTCTTCGAAGATTATTCCGACAAGGTAATCAAAGACGATCATCTTGCACGTATTTTGCTCTTTCCCAACGTGGTGGTTACCGGTCATCAGGCGTATTTTACTTCTGAAGCGATGCAGGGAATCGTACAAATGACGCTGGAAAACATTGCCGCATTTGAAAATGGAACAACGCCGCCTGGCGAGATTGATTGGCAAATGGTGCAGCCTGCGAAAAAATAATCCTTGATGCTGTTTCAAAGAGGCAACATGATGAACAACTCAGAAAACGAAGCCGACTAGTGAAGCGCAATCCACAATAAAAAAACGCCGCAGATGCCGTAATATAAAGCACCTGCGACGTTTTGGTTTAGTACCGAACCCCGGACTCGAACCGGGATGTCCTTGCGGACAGTGGATTTTGAGTCCACCGCGTCTGCCATTCCGCCAGTTCGGCTGACTTTTTTTCATTTTAGTCGAATCGCTTTTAAATGCAACCCCACTCTAAACTTCTTTTCGGAAAATCAGTCTTTAAATTCTTCCAGCCAAAGACGGATTTCATTTCCATATTCACTAGCCAAATCACCTTTAACAAGTTGCCTGTGAAAATCAGCAGCACCTTCTTTGAACAAGTCGGCAGCTTCCGCACTCGGAAACCTCAGGTTCGGGTCCGGCGCAATTAAACTCCGGCAGAAATTCATCAGCAGTTCGCTGGAAACCAACTCTTTAGGTAAGATATTATGCAAATTCAAATGCAGTGAACGTTTGGCTTCCAAAAGCTCTTTTAAATTTGAACGGTTATCAAAAGGTGGGGTGCCTGAAAGCATATCAATCAACACGTAACCCAAACTGGCTAAGTCGGACTGCGGAGTTATTTCTCCCTCTTCAAGCACTTCCGGTGCGGCATAAGCTGGTGTGCAGGTTCGCTTCTTCGGCGGGTTATCCTGGTGGAAAGCAGAGCCGATATCAACAATTTTTGCATGTCCAGTACGTTTAAGCATTATATTCGCGGGCTTAACGTCTCCGTGAATAACTCCGTTTCTGTGCAGTGCCGCAAGCGCACCGAGACATTCCCGAATAATTGCAATTGCAATGCCAGGCTTTACGCGTGAATGAATCGGCCCGTCTGTAATTATTACTTCGCTGATGTAAGAAAACCGCTCATCAGAAACCTGCTCTTTTAGCTGAGTCAACGTCTGCCTGCGCAGAAGCCAGTTCATATCGAACCCGTCAATCCATTCCATTTCCATCATTCGGATACCACGATGCGCAACCCAATTGTGTACGTCGAGCAAATTGTCGTGTTGAATGCAAGAAACCTGAGCGGCTACGTTAGCCAGTTGGAGCATTGCTTCAGAGTAACCCGTGTCGTTTTCGTATCTTTCCGGCGTAAAAACTTTAACCGCAATTGGTAGCACGAATCCGTCACAGCCAATGCGTTCGCTTAGAAAAACAATCCCTTGTCCGCCACTTCCTAGCTGGCGGATGAATTTCAGGCACTCATCAGTTTGGAAATAATCGAGTCCGAGTACTTCGTGGTATTCTTTTAGGAGCGTATCCGAACACTGAGAGGTAGGTTTTCCACCCCATGTACGGGTCACACTTCCTTCAAGAAACATTGTTGTTGACATAAAAATTCTAAATATATACTGTATGCAGTCAATAATGACCAATTTCCGTCCATAATGGCGTTTCACCATTACGAAGCGGGAAGCCAAGTCGTTTTCCTTCTTGAGAAAGGCTGTTAATTAGTTGCTCGCCAGCTTTTCTACGTCTTATATTTTCAATAAAAAGTTTGTTAATTGTTTCAAACCGCCACGCCGCCTGCCCTCCTACATGCGGTGTAATAATAACATTCGGAGCATTCCAAAGTGGGTGCTCCCTGGGTAACGGTTCTGGATCACAAACGTCAATTACCGCTCCCGCCGGTCTTCCTTTTTCCAATGCCGTTACCAAATCGGCTGTAACAACCAAAGCACCACGTGCCACATTGGCAAGCAAAGCTCCCGACTTCATCTTCTCGAACTTCTTGGAGTCGAATATGTACCTCGTTGACGAATTTAATGGCAAACAAAGCACTACCACATCTGATTCAGCAAGTAGATAATCAAGTTTTTCCGGTCCCAAAAGTTCACTGACAGTGTCTGGTTTATTTACCGGGAAAAGGTCAGTTGCGATTATCTTGACACCAAACGGTGAAAGAAGCTGAGCCAACCTTCGACCAACACCGCCAAATCCAACAATCCCAACGGTGTTTCGTGTCAAATCGTGTGTCGGCAAACGTTTAAATTTTCTTGTTTCATGAAATCCTACACGATTTTGTTCCAATTGTAAACCATGTTGTTTAATATATTTTTTACAATTTTCACAGACAAAATTGTCTTTGTCAATAATACTTTGCTCTATTATGTCGGAATGATTATTGGCGGGAGTTTTGGGTTCTGGAGTATTTGGTTCTGGAGTTACGCTTTTTGGTAATCCATTTTCGTATGTAAAGTTAAAATTCGGCGGAAGAGAACCAAATTGGTCGGCAAAAAATGAAGGAAGATTACGTTTCCATGCGAGAATTAACGCCAACGTATGTTCCGCCACTTGGTCAGCAAGCGCTCCGGCAGCAGCGGTAATAACAATGTCTGAATTAATAACTGAAGGGACGAGCACCCAATCCATTCCAGCGGCGGAAGATTGAATCCATTTCAAACGCCCTTGTTTAACGACACGGTCCCAATCAGCCGGCACTTTTACGTGACCGCAGAAAAAATCGGCGTCAAGCAGAGCCGCTGCGACATCCTTTTGGCCGACGTTTATAATGTTCACTTCAGGCCAAGCGGCGTGAATTTCATCTATGAGATACTGTTCAACAACGGCTTGTTTATAACAAACGACCAGATTTTCTTGCTTGGACATTATTTCGGTTTAAGTACGGATTCGGGAAAACCACGTCCGTACACTGTTAAATCTTTGAAAAATACTTGACGCGGCGGAATTACAGTTCCGTCAATGACCACTTCACATCGGCTGACGGTTCCTTGATTATCAATAAATCCGACCACTTGGCAACTGTACACGTCACCGCCGCTGGTAATTTTATTCCAGAGCGTTTTTAACGTCGGTAAATCGACCAGTTTTTCGTCCAAAAGCCAGACAGGTTGCCGTAACTGTTGCGTTCCTGCCCCTGAAGTGGTTAACGAATTACGTCTACGCACAATTTGCGAAGCCAAGTCGGATGAAATGCCCGGTACTGCGCACAACACCTCATACGGCGCTTCATTGATGTTGACGCGGCCTGTGATTACAACATCTGGACTCGTAGTGGCGTAATCGAGTAATCTGAAAAATGTGTTTTTACTCTGCCTGTTCGAGGAAGTGGTTGAAAATGGGCTTGGTCCGTAACCGACAACTGAAACGTCAATCAAATCCAACGGAGTTTCAAGTTCAAATTTTGCGGGAATGGCGAAGTTTACACTACTTTGTCCATTATCAACATTGGTACTGACAACGGGAACCGGAACCGCTGAAGGGCCGTTTTGCCGGTATAATATCACAAAATCAGCTGTTTTTGTGTCTGTGATTTTCTCAATCTGCCCGTGTAGGTTCTTGAGATTCGGGTCGTTAAGGTAAAATTTCGGTGTTCCGCTCGGATCAACTTCCTTTTCGGCACTTTGAGTTGTGAGCAAATGCACCCACGGGAGACCGGCACCGAAACTTGCTGAAGTGCCGTTCAAATTTCCTGAAACGTCGGCAAACTCAGGGAGTCCGGGAGGACCAAAAAATTCCGACTCATCCAATAGGCCTGCCGGTGAGCCAGCAGTAGGGCTTGCTGAGCCTGCTGTGCCTGAAATTCCAGCGTTTATTTCTTCTTGAAACGGTATGTTGTCAGAACCTGACAAATCTGCTAGCGGGTCTGCAAATAAGCTGCTTGATTGTCCAACGGCTGATTGTTCTGAACCGATTCCTTGTCCAAGTTGAGTTTCTGATTCAATTTGTGAAGAAAAAGGGTTGGCTTTGATAGAGTCCGAATACCCTGGTATTTCTTCTGAAATTACCGGCGTTATTGAAAAATCTGGTTGGTTCGTAAACGGATCAGTTATTGTCGGCAAGCCCGGAGTTGCTGTACCGCCTCCTCCCAACATGCTTTCAGAAGTCGCAGACGACAAAGGTGAAGCTGAAACACTCGAACTGCTTTGATTGGCTTTTCCGGCGAATTTCAGACCGAAATTAAACGAGTCGTCATTTGCGTAAAGGAGCGGACGTGTCATATCACGAACTAAAAGCAATTCGTCGAGCGAGACCGGTATTGCGTTTCTTGGGCCGTATGGAGCGCCGGTTTTTCGGTAATACGCGAGTTCCGCACCCGAGGAGCGAGGCGTGCTGTCAGAGTCTATCCAATCGAGAATAGAGTCCGCTGTGCTCGGCGTCATTCCCGGCAGTGCCATTAAAGAGCGGCGACCTTGCCCTGGACTTGCCAATTCCCAATCAAGCACTGACTGCAAATGCAACTTGGTTGATTCATTTACAAGGCCGTAACGAGTGCCAATGACTTTGTTTCCGCTTATTTTGGGAGCCAGAACAGTAAAGCGGTACGCGCCGGTTTTCGTGGCAGAGTCAGCGGGCACAACTTCAACAGCGGCAAAGTATTTAGGATTATCAAACAGCCCGCCGAGCTGGTTTTGTGCGGTTTTCGACATGCCGACTACGGAGCGAACCAATTCCACGCCAGATTGTGCGCTTTCGTACACTTGAATCTCGTTACCGCGAATACGAGTGGCTTGGCGTTCTGTGACGAGCAGCGAAACGAGCGCAAGAGCACCTAAACTCAAAATCGCGACAACTGCAGCGACGAGATAAAGGGCAACACCACGTCTGTTTAGCTTTTTCTTCATGAAACTTCGACCAGCAGAGCATCTTTATTGTTTTTCGCGAGAGTTGAAAAATTGCTCAGCTTTAGAATACACAGTTTACACGAACAGATAAATATTTCAACATTATGCTGAACAGGGTGCAGTAAAATATTGTTGGCAAGGATATTATACCGGAGCCCGGTATAAAAAATACAATATTGACTACGCAAAATTTCGAGTCGCTTATCTTTGGATTGGCTTACGAACTGAGCCGTATTTCTGAGTTGTTTCGGCTGTTCGGGGTGCGTAAACGCTTCCAGTGTCGTTTCTTGTGCCAATTATCGTGGTTGGCATCTCCGGCAGTTGCGAACCCGCTTCGTTTCCCGATTCACCCGGAGCCGGCGACGCAGGTGGATTGATTGGCGTGCCGGACGGCGACTTAGGAGGTGTAACAGGTGTGAAATCGAGTATCGGAGCAGGTTTCTTTTCAATTTGCGGAATCGGCTGAACACCGGGTTGAAGCTGCGGCTTCCGTTCAGTTGCAATTTGCGGAGCAGGGTTGCTTTGTAACTCGTTGCTAAACGAATCGTCAATGTTAATTTTATTATTCGGAGAAATCGAGTCAAAAGTAAAACCACCTTCCACTGAAAATGCGTCTGGTGCTGTGTTATCAATGCCAGCTTGTGAATTGAGCTTGGGAATACTTGCCACTGGATTTCCGTTTATATCATAATTGATACCACCAGTGCCGCAACCTGTTTCGTCAACACCGCAATTCGCAGGAGGCGTGAAACTGAGTTCGCCCGGCTGAACCAGAAATTCACCAGGTGCGAGAACAATTCCGGCACCAACAGCTTGCGGGTCGATGCCTTGCGAAAAATATTGCGACGCATCGAATTCCTGTCCGTCTGCCTGCGTTTCGTCAATTTGCCGTTGCATTGCAGCGTAAGTCGACTCCTGAACAAGTTGCCGACGTGGCGTCAGAACGGGCAACGACTTTTTAGCGGTTCCGGCCAAACTTGTAAGACAACTTTGTTTCGGCTCCGTTGTTGGCATGCTAGGCATTGGTATACTCGTATACATTGCGGACCGCAGTGAATCGGTTTCCGGCCTCACCGAATCGTAAGTTGATCTGATTGACGCCGCATCCATTCTCGCATTTCTTACCGGATAACCACCTGCGTGGCCGCCGGCGAAATCGTTGTATCCGGCACTGACCACGCCGTCGTCAAGCCCGTTTTGCGTTCCGAATAACCGTGGATTACGTCTGTACGGAGGTAAACCCTTAACCGGCGCCGGAGGCGAAATGGCACCACGCACACCGAGCATACTCGGATCACGTGCCACTCTGTCAGAAAACACCCGGAAATCGTCCACTACCGGCTTAAGGTTATACGTAACTTCTTCGACGTTTTGTACAATTGCTTGAACGCTGTCGTACAAGTCAGGATTGTTCAAGAGTTGACCAAGTGAACCGTCCGGATTACTGAACGCTTCAAGTAAAGTCGACAAGTCACTCATGACACCGTCGAGTTTTCTGCTAGACAGTCTTACCGACTTTAGTATTTCCGGGCCGTCTTCGCCGAGAGCCTCAGTGAAAGGCGTGATGTTGTCGAGTTTGGTATTTACGTTATCAAATGTTTTTGAAGCCTTGGTGAGCGTCGTGCTTGCTTCGCCTGCAACTGTATTAATTCTCCCAATTGCCAAGTTTGCATTGTCAATCGCATCCGGCAATCCTTGAATAACGCGATGTATGTTTTCATTGGTTTCTTCATCGGAAATAATCGTATTCACATTTTTTGCCAGTTCGTCGACTGTTTTTAGAACACTTCCAAGTTGGCCGATTATCTCTAAAAACTGGTCTTGTTTTTTTGTCAAATCTTCTTCCGAGCCGACAACTTTGTTTACCCGATCAATGAAAGTACCAAGTTTTCCAGCTGCGTCGGAGATATTTTTTACCGCACTGGTGATATCACCTTCAAGTCCGCTGAACGACTGAACAATATCCGTTGGCACCACGCCGGGCATTGGTTCACCCGGTTTCAACGGCACAACCGGTCCGTCATAATTCTTGTTGCGCGTTATTTGCAGCGTCGTTTCGGTCATGCTTATCAACGCTGAATTGATTCGGCACTCGTCGCAAGTGTATATCGTCCACTTCTTATTGATTAAAAGTTTTACGTCAACGTATCGCTTTCCTTCGGTGTCAATAAGATCAACGGATTTTACTTTACCTACTCTGACGCCGTTCATGAATACAGGTGCACCTTCTTTGACGCCGGAAATATTCTCGAACTGTGCCGTTATTTCGTAATCTTGCCCAAGCGTTGGAAACGACTGTTTACCGAACATCACAACAAGCGACACGATTACCGCCATGAAAAGCAGCACTGTGATTCCGATTTTAAGTTCAATAGTACGCATGGATATAGGAATGGGAATAGGTTATAAGGTGAACAGGTGAATAGGTAAACAGGTGAACAGGTGAATAGGTAAACAGGTAAACAGGTGAAGAAACAGCGAGCGGCGGACGTAAGTCCGCCGGTACAAAGTGAGCAGGTGATTCTCACAAATTAAATCACTAAGCCGACCAGCGGGAGGCGATTCACTTCACGCGAAGCGTACTGCCTGGACGGCAGGTCCCTGTTCACCTGCTCACCTAACACCTAACTAAATAGTCTGTCTCCGGCTTCGCCTCGCAGGAATTGCGAGACACGTTTGTCGGTACAAGTCTCTATCTCTTCAGGTGTTCCGTCAAAAATAATTTGTTGTTCGCCGGGCGCTAATCTTGAAATAGGGTACAGCATCACGATTCTGTCGGCTACTTTTCTTGCTGACACCATGTCGTGCGTGACAAGGATACCGCTTATTTTGTATCGTTTTTTAGTTCGCAGCATCAGTTGATTTATTACGTCGCTCATTATCGGGTCGAGGCCGGTTGTCGGTTCGTCATACAACATGATTTCGGGACCCATTGCAAGTGCCCGGGCGAAGCCGACGCGTTTTCGCATACCGCCTGAAAGTTCGGCTGGTTTTTTTTCGATCACATTTTCCGCCAATCCGACTTCTTTGAGCAGACGTAAAACAAGTTTCCGCATCTGCTCCTCGGATTGTTTCGTGTGTTCTCGCAACGGAAACGAAATGTTATCGCCGACACTCATGCTGTCAAAAAGTGCGGCTTGCTGAAAAACGAACCCGAACCGTGTTCTTTGCCGTGCAAGTTCTTTCTCGGAAAGAGTTTGCAAGTTGATACCGTCAAATGTTATCTCGCCGTTCGAACACCATAACAGCCCGAT
>JBOFQC010000247.1:0-6555 GCA_051660725.1 Thermoguttaceae bacterium | reverse complement strand
GTACTACGGAAATATTCAGATTCAATTCACGCGAATACAATGAAAATGAAAACGTATTTAACACCAAAACGTATAATACAAATGCAGGTAACGAAAATGAAAAAAATCGAGGCGGCACTCCCGTGAATTTGGTGCCGCCAAATGATTCCGCTTCTTTGCGAGAAAAAATAAAAGAATTTCTCGACTCTCCGGCAAAACTTGAAAAAATTGCTCAGGAATCGAGAAAAATTGTAGAAACGTATTTCACCGCCAAGATTTCTGCCGACAAATTACTTCGACATTACAAGGAACTTCTTGACGGTTGAACGCAATACCGTAGCACGGCATGGCGGTGCGCTTCGCGTGAAGTGCTTCGCCTCCCGTTGGTCGGCTTAATTTCCCGTGATTATGTTGGTTTAATCGTAATTACATTCACAAATCCCGTTATTGGAAAATGTCAACTTAATGACGTTGTACAGTATACTTTACGAAACCTTGTTCACGCTGGCGTCATGTACCGGAGCTGCGTTTTTTTCGGTTTTCGGCTGTTTGAGGTTTTCAAAATGTTCCTCAATATTCTTTATAAAAGACTGCATTTTTTCCTTTAATTCAGGTGCGTTTTCGTAGGCTTTTTCAAAATCAGTGTCGAGCTTTTTCATTTCCGAACGGATGTCCGTATGCATTTTGTTCAATTCATCGACAATGCTACTTTCCAAGCCGATTTTTGGCATTGCGTGCATCATTCCTTGCATTTTAATTGCGTTGCTAACTTGATGCTGCAACTCTTCAGGAAGTTCTTCGACGCTGTTTACGTCCCACGTCTTATCGTTTGCGCGAACATGAATTTTTTGAGTGCCTGGTTCGTCTCCCGGCAGAATCGTGACTTGCAGCCGCTCGGCTTTATTTTCGGAAGGATCAGAGCCAAAACCGAACGTGTCGTTTTCTTCCATGAACTCCAACTCGGCACCATTTTCGTCGATTTGTTCAATGAATTGGCGTATAATTTGTCGCGGATCAACCCCTTCTTTTCCTTCAAAAATAATGCCGGGCCTGATATTGCGAATCACACCGGAGGACGGCCCCTGTAAGTTTGACGGAGCTTCTGGCCGCTTTTCCGGCTTAATAGTTTTTTCTACTTTTTTACCTTTGTGCAGAATTGTAATCGCCTGCTCTTTATCTTTGTCGGCATTAATAACGCTGAATAAATCTTCGACACCAACGACGTTTTTGCCGGCAAATGTTAAAATGATGTCACCGACTTCAATCCCAGCCTTGTCAGCTGGACCGCCGGGTGCGAGTGCTTCAATGAACATGCCGTAATCTTCAAGTCCCAGGTGAGCGGCAAATACTTCGGGAACCGGCAAACAAAGAACACCCAAATAATACTCCGGCATTTTTTCACGAAGTTGCAATTTTTTAGCCAGTTCAGGTTGAACAACAGATATTTCGTTTTGAGCTTTAGCGGCTTCTGGTGCTTTTTTTTCCGCTTCTTCAGATTGATTTGCGAAAACAAGTGCGGTTAATAAAACGGGCGCAAATGCCAATAAAAGAAATTTTTTCAATGTTCTCATTTTTTTCTCCTATAAAAATGTAATGTAACCCTAACCGGAACATTCACCGGTTGGCATTGGAATTTGTTTTCTGGTGAGCAGTTAAGCAGATGCTGGTTCCTTTATGACAGAATTGACAAATTTACATTTGCCTGTGTACTATCTTACATCTTACTTCTACAATGTGAACTCTAACGTCTAACGTCTGAACTTACTCGAAATCACAAATTCCTGAATACCGAATTGTAACGTCCTCGGTTGGAACAAGAATCAGTTCGCCATTTTTACCGGGAAATATGAAATAATGTCTGTGTACGTCAACGACATGTCCAGCTCTTTCGCAAAGCTGTTCAATTTTTTTCAGGTCGTTTGACGTAAGCGCTTTTAATGAATCAACGTCAATTGAATCAGCCTGTACGCAAGGAACGTCAATGTCCTCGACGAAATCATCCGCGGTTTTAATGGCAAGTCGGTGACTTTGAGTAAGGCCACCCGGTAATTGTTGCCGTGTAGAACCCGGTGTTGCTGAATTTTGTGCGGTATCGCCAGGATTTTTTTGAGTAGTATGTAGTGCTAATGAACCAGCCGGCTTTTCCGGGTAAGAATTGGGATTGAACGGAATCACACGAGAAGAGGGATTATAAAAAGCCTGAGAATAAGGACTTGCGTTAGTTGGTCCTGGAACTGACTGCTGTTGATTGCCGCCGTTATTTGATGTTGAACCACCTAAATTTGCCGTTTGAGTTGAATCATTTTTTAAATAGGAATGTGTCACTGCAATACCAAACAGGCCACAAACAAGTAAACAACCGGCAAGGGTTGCAAACACTTGAAAAGTCGAAGCAGAATTTGATTTGGAATGTGAAAAACCTGGCCTGACACTTGATGCAATAACAGAATCGACAAGAATAGGTTTTTCTTCTCTCAAAGCATTATTAAACTGATCGTTAAGCTGCTTTTTGAGAATTTCTTCGGATTTTGTATAATTGATCTGATTATTTTCTGGCACAGCAGATTCTTCGCCTGACGAAGTATTTACAACATTAGCACTTGAGGCGGCAACGAAAACTTGCGTGCCGGGAAGAGAAACCGAAGGGCCACTTTTGGTGGAATTACTTAAAAAAACCACGGTATCATCATCAGCAGTGCGTGGCACAAGCGTCTGCGTTAACTGTTGATTTTCGAGAAACCGAATAGCGCAGAACTTCCAACCGTTTGGTTCTTTATCGAGTGCGTCAAATAATTTGGCTCGTTCGTTATTATCGAGCTCGCCGTCAACAAGTGTGTCGATTAATTCTGATATGCTCATTGTAGTCTATAATATATATATTAATGTCTAGTCGGGTAACGATTTATTCCCAAGCACCATTTGCCTATTTGCTGTAGCAAGACGTGAATCCGTAGCCAACTCCTCACGTAAACGTTGCCTTGCTCGGTGCAATTTTGCTTGAATAGCGGGAACAGTCGAGCCGAGCTTGTCGGCCATTTCTTTATAACTCCAATTATGAACGTATTTTAGCATTAGGGTTTCACGATCACGTTGGGGCAGCCGTTCCATTGCGTCCCGTACCATTGCTTGCCGCTCCTGCGCAAGGAGCCAATCAAGTGGATTCGCTTCGGTTGTGTCTTCTTCGGTCGGTTCATAACGCTGGACATAGCGGTCCATGAGTTTTCTGCGTCTGCCCATTTTCCGGCGGTACATTAGTGATTGGGTCACGGCGATCCTGTATAACCAGGGAGCGACTTTTGTGACGTCCTGAAGCGGAGCTTTTTGTTGAAAAGCCGCAAGCGAGACTTCTTGCCACACTTCGTCAACCGCTGCTGGCTCGCCGACGCGTGCTGCAATTACAGTGCGGAGCCAATTTTGGTTAGACCGAAGCGTTGCGTCCCAATCAATTTCTGAAACTTTTGCCGGTCCTACTGGCGTAGAAATCGGGGGAGCTGGTTTTATTGGTGAAACCGACATACAACTTTCCCGTATATATTTTTTTCTGTTAATGCCTACTGTATTTACTGGGCAAATAGGCGAGTTATCATAAAATCAGAACACAAAAACACCTTACGCAGTAAGGCGATACACTTTTGCGAGTAAACCTTCACTCGGCTGCAATATGCAATAATAATTGTAATTCAGTTATGCAAAAAAATCAACTATTATGTAAAAAATACCTGTAGAAAGGGAGAACGCAAATTTTCTGAGTTTTGCTTATTTATATTTTTATGCAATAAAATGAGTACGTCTAATAAAAGCCGGAATGAAGATTTATGTTTGCCCCGGGGCTTGTATTTGCGGATACTGCGACGGGTCAGGGTGTTTTTGATTATTTCATTTATGGTGGTTCCTGTCAAAAATGATATTCGGTGTTGATTCCGATGTTCAAGTGGTGTTTTCGTTAAAAAGTAACGATTCAGGTATGATCGGTTCGAGGGCGGGAACTGGAATCCCACGCCAACGGCAAAGATTGGTCATGGCGACACCGTGGACATTCAACCGGTAATAATTCGAGAGTACTGGTGAATACCACTCCTCCGATTGAATACGGATCGCCTCGCAGCAGCGGTCGACATCCCGTTCGGCCAGCCCTGCAATCAGAATATCCCAGTACATCGGTGATCGAGCCACCATCCGGTCGAGCCATCCTATCGGTTTTTTAAGCTCCCGATTCAAGCGACCGAGTTCTTCGTAATCGATCAGGATTGCCGCACACATCGCACTGATGAGCCGTTCGTCCCGCATGGAAAGAATATGGGTATTGGCGTGAAGAGTTGCATTGACGAATATCGCCCAGTCTCGAGCGCCGTCGAAATCAAGAGCGGCAAAAGGTTCAATAAGTGTTTCCAGATAGGAGGTTTCCCGATCCCAATAGCGAATGAATCCGGTGGCCTGTTTGTAGTGCAGAAGAAGTTTTTGACAGTGAGTGGAAAATTGATTACGAAATACTTCCACGCTGTCGTCCATAAGATAAGCGTCCAGAGCATATCCCTTATGAATCCCGACGGAATTGTAATAATCTTCCCATGCCTTGTTTCGATTTGGATGCGGAACCCCTTCTTTAATGTTTTCGGGCTTGGTACGGTGGCGAATATAACCGGGCGTAAACGGTGGAAGCGTTTCGGGAATTGGATTTCTTCTCCTTTTCGAGATTGCCATGAAAAAAAGTAAGATCATCGATTGTAATAAAAAAAAGGCAATGGGAGTCGCAATCAACGACGCGATGAGGAGTGAACCATAAATCGGCAAAGAAAAAGGACGAAACGGAACCAGTGCAAATCCCAAGGGGAATCCTACCATCAAAGGAAAATAGAGGAGATCGCCGTACCGCATGCGAAGTCGGTAGATGCCGACGACAATACAAAGCCAAGAAAACAACGTCAGAAAGAATGCGGCTGCGGCGAAGATTGAGTCATACTGCATTCCCCCCGTGACGGCGCGGACAATCTCTACTGCACGGTACGACGGTCTGCTGAGTATGAAACACCCCAAAGCAAGAAAAACGATGGCCCAGAACAGTTCGATCAACGTTAACCCGTGTCGTTTCGGTAATGTTGACATGGTATGGAACTTGAAAATGTGGGTCATCCGTTTTCACTCTCCGAACATGTAATGTTTCTTCACGGCTTCCTGTACGTTCCAAGTGCAACTCATCCCCTGCGGAAAGACAACGAGATCGCCTTTGCCAAACGTGACCGGTTCGCCGTCTTTCGGTGTCACTGTCACTTTGCCGTCTAGAATCAGGCAGGTTTCCTTTTCGTCGTAGTGCCACGGAAAGGTCGACGGTTCCTTTTCCCAGGTCGGCCATGAATGGCAACCGAGTTTGTTGAGCGTTTCTTTTGAGGGGGTTTTCGTTACTTCAATTTGCATGAGAGATTCTCCATTATGTAATTGGTCAATTCAACATACCCGATCCGAACGGTTTGTTTTTTCACCATGTGGAAGCCATGCCTATCGAAAAATGGCTTCGCGGTAATACTCACGTCGGATGTGATTCGTGTGGCGCCGGTTTCTGACGCCTTTTCCATAATCGTTGTCAACAGGGATTTTCCGATGCCCTGAAATTGGTAGTCTTTGTGGACGTACATCATATCGAGATAATCCGGTTCCTCGAACGATGCGAAGCCGGTGATTTCGTCGCTCTCCGAAACCGCAACAATAAAGTACTGTGATTCGATCCGTTTGGCAAGTGAGTCGGTTCGTTCGGCACAAATGGTCGTGATCGTTTCCTGGTAAAGCGTTTTCAGTGCCGGAACGTCATCCAGTGTCGCCCGACGAATCTTCCATTGCCGTTTCGACTGGTTGACGAAAACCGCCAACCAGACTATCGTCAGCTTCTCCGAAGTGAAAAAAACGCGATGCATTTGGTGAGGCGGAATGAGCACATAATCGCCGGGCTTTAAGCGTCGAATCGATCTTTTTCCCTTGAAATTGTAACACCGCCTCACCCTGAAGCAGGATCACCCATTCGGTTTCCGGCTGATCGTACCAAAAGTTTTCCGTACTTGATTGACCAGTGGAAACAATCCGTTCGATGCGAACATTTTCCGCTTGGAAAAGCGTTTCAATCAATTCCTCCGGCAATGAAGTTGGAAAATTGTGAAACAAGTTTTCTTCAACCCGACGAGATGCGGATATATTACGTTTCTTCTTCGCCTCGGCTCGTTGTTCTTTGCGCAACTCATGCAAATGTGGGCCGCATGACCTTTCCCGGAAAATTTCTCGTTGGCGCGATGCCACTCACAAACACGGCAAAAATGGGCAGGCTGCTTTCGAGCCTTCTTCGTTTTCTTTGGCTTTGACACCTTATTCGGCGGTATGGGAAAAAGTGTTTTCTGGACGGACACGGCACGTTTTCTGAGATTGAGGAACACGGTGGAAACCATTTTACCCGATTCGCTTGTTTGAGTCGAGGTCGGCGGCAAGAGAACTGCAAAGTAAAAAAGGCGCACAGACTAGTGCGTTGTCCGGCATAAAAATTGTGGTTTGCCTAACTGAATAAAAGTGCTATACTTCCGTTTTCACAACACGGAG
>JBOFQC010000246.1:0-6049 GCA_051660725.1 Thermoguttaceae bacterium | reverse complement strand
TACGATTCGGGACCGGTCAATTGTGCGTCGTGTCCGCCTGCACTCCACGGATAAAAAGAGTAAAGGCTGACGAGTTCCCCTAAATCGCCGTTGTGAACACGTCGGATTGCTTCACGAAAAAACGGATTAGCACGACTCTGAAAGTCTACGAGAAAAACCAACTTGTCCTGCGTTGCTTTTTTCCCGGAATCTGCAATTGAAACGCAACCGGGCACATCAACTGCTACCGGCTTTGAAAGAAAAACATGCTTGCCGGCAGCAACGGAGTCTGCCGCCTGCTGAGGATGAAAACAAGGCGGCGTTTCGATAACAACGGCGTCAACTTTACTGTCAAGAAGCCGTTTGTAACCGGATAAAGTATTATACTGCCTATCTTCTGGGACGCCAAGTTTTTCCCCTGCCGATTTGACCCTGTCTTCAAAATAATCGGCAACTGCGACCCAACGGTAATTCGGATTCTGCTTAAACACATCCGTTATCCAGACACCACGTCCTCCGCATCCGATCAGGCCAAGCTCAATTGTCGAGTTTGCAGTCGAACCGCTCACCGATTCCGGCTTGATTATTGAAACACTCGCAGCAGCAACGGCCGAGGCCGCTATAAATTTTCTTCGTGTAAAATTCATTTTAGTAATAATTTAAAAATTTTATGAAATCATCAGTAATGAAAACAAGTTACCGTTCACGGTTTTTTTTGGAGTTAGAAGTTAGGAGTTAGGAGATAGGAAGAAATTCACCTATTCACCTGCTCACCTATCTCCAAAATTCTGCCGTGAACGGTTACAGAAAATAATTATTTCATCCCTTCTTTCGCAATTCCTTCCGTTGTACGAACGGTTACGAAATAATCGTCCCCTTGAAAAGGTGACTCCGTTTTAATAATATTCCCGGCTTTGTCGGCCCAGAGACTAATCGTTATCTCTGCGTCTTTCATTGGCGAATTATTCCGTAACAATTCGGCGTTTATCCGACGCAGATTCATTGTTTTGCCGAGCACATCAACCGGCTCGATTTCACCCGCTGTCATAACCACGTCGGTCAACTGTTGGTTAACGCTGTCGTAAAATGACATTTTCCGTTTTTCATTCTCTTTTATCGGGTTTTTCAAAAGCGCAAGCTGCATCGCTGCGTGTCCGCCAACCGGCACGTTTTTGTTACACGGAATATTATCAATTGACGTTTTCGAGCCGTTCACAACGGTTTTCGTGTTAATTGCATCGCCGACACGGAGTGCGGAGTGTTTGAGTTTCACGTTTCCCTGCCGCACATTCGCTTCCGCGCCTATCAGATCGCCGTTCGGGTCTTCGCAGTATTGTACCACTGCGTTAATGTCCAACGCACCGTTGTTTCGCTTTGCAGACAAAACGGTTTCGACATTTACATCTCTTCCTGCCGATTTTTCCTTGTCAAAATTCGTACACTGAAAACCTGCGTGAATTGGCGCATCACCGGCGTTTTTGTGCGAGTTAATATAAACGGACTCGAAGAATTTACCTCCGTTATTAACATAATCGCAAGTATCAACTGTGTCTATCTCAAGCGTGGAAGTTGGTTGCGCCGGTTTAGTTGTCGGCAGTGCAGGAGTCGGTAACTTGATAGGCGGCTCCGTCTGGGCTTGGTGCAATTGTTCGTCTTGCTCGGGTTCATTTTGCTCCGGTTCAAAAGACGAAGTTTCGTCTTGTTTCAAAATCGAGGTTTCGCTTAATTCCTTCGTAAAATCGGTCAAGCCAGGTTCAGCCAGTGTAATGGTGTCATCCGTTATTACTTGCTGGTCTATTTTTTCATCAGGTTCGTTGCCGAAAGAAAAGGCATTGCCGAAATCCACACCTTCATTTACAACATAATCAGGCTCTAAACCGTTGTTCGTCGTGGATGTGGCAGTATTATCGTAATCGGTTGTTAATCCAAAATCTGTTTCGTTTTCAGATGACGTGTCCGACCCGTGTACCGGTTCTGGTAGCGGATCAGCCAAATACGTCGATGTTGCACCCGGGGCTGGTGACTCTGAGCGTTTGTCTACAGGCGGTTCGAGATCAATTGAATCCAAAATTGAATCCAGCGGCTTCGGCGGCTGTTCCACTGTATTATTTTCACCGGCTTCAGGCACCGCAGGCTTTTGCGTGACGGACGAAGATGACGCCGTTACAGGGGGCGATTCTTCAGCATTACGCTTAAAACAGCCATTTTGAGCAAGCAAAAGAACACATATTATTAATAGTACGCTGGTTCGCATAGCAATATTATTACTGATGTTTTCAAAAAAATCTGTTCGTGACTTTTACTACGCTGTAAAACTCCACATTGGAAATTTTACCCTAATTACTTGCTGCTTTCAACCGCTCTTTACATTCACGAAAAAATTGGGGTGCATACCAATTTAATGCGGAAGCCGCAATGAAGGGTCGCCGTAAACCATGTACTTCATCGATTGGAAGAAAATTGATGCCGGATACCAACCAGCGTCCGGCTTTAGTGAGTCCAGATTTTGCTTGTCATAATAATTTGATACCGCTTCTTTCCAGCAATCACCTAACCGGGCAGAGGGGGATTGTCCCCAACTTTCCGTAAACCCGTCCATTAAAGTCAACGCACAAGGTTGCCCGCCGGTGTTACAGCCAATGTATGCAACTGCTCCGTTTGGGCCGCCAGTGACGATTTTTTTCCCAAGACTTTCCAGATTGTATTTTCCCGCTGAGTACGATTTGGAAGGTGGCGGCGGAGCGTCAAAAACTTCACCGGCATAAGTCCCTTTGTGTTCCACTCCGTTTACGTCAATGTACGGTTCGTAAGGCGGTAAAGTTGTGAATCTGGCTGTTTCGCAACCAATTGATATCATCACCGGCAAATAAGACGCATTTTGTATTTTAGAATAATCCCGTAAATGAAGTGATTGTTCCCACTGGTCACCCAAGCCGTGACCTGCGTGCAACATTAAATCTACGCCGCTGTTTAACAGATTCATAATCTCGTCGTAGTTCGGAGGCGGAGTATCCGATTCACGGCGGGCATCCGAAAAATACCGCTTTTCAATCGTCCAGGATTCCGGCAATGCTTTCGCTTCCCGATCCATTTCACTTCTGGTGTCAATCCATCCGCTGTTGCAGACGAACGCAGCTCGGAATGGCGAAGTTGTCTGCGATGCGATGCGGTTTTCGAATTCAATCGTTTTCGTTGCAACGGTTCTGACACCTTCCGGCGTACTTACCGGCCATCTGCCAAACGCCAATTCCGGCTTGTAATGAATCTGGTCGAAATTCATCGGATCATTTTTGTTTTTTTCACCTCTAACTTCACCGTAATACAGTGCATGAAAATCGTCTTTCCTTGCGTTCCAATCATCAAACGACCCGTCTTCTTTTGCGACGTCAGCGTAATATAAATCACTTGGATAGAAAGAGTAATCGTATGCTTCCGGTGTGATACGATCAAGAACCATATACCGTACCGGCATCACATCGGCATCACCGACAAGTAGAACGTAATGAGCCTGCCGATTTTTCCAAGCATCGTAAAGAAACCGTTTGAGTTTTTCCGGGTCGTCGACGCCTGAATTTTCGGTCAAAACCGTATCCAACTCCGCAATTTCAACCGTTAGCTCTTTTCGCTTGTGTTCGACAAACGGCTCCAGCTCACTTAAAAACTGCTTAGGAGTAACGATTACAAGTAATGGTTTGCTTTCAGAATTTACCGTTGAAATTGCGTCTTCGCTGAAAGAAAAATCCTGTAGAATTGCCGTCAGCAAGAATATGAATAAGACGGCCAGAAATTTATTACGATTCATAATTGTTCTCCTTGGAATGTGTTTGGTCAGTCGTGTCGATTTTTGTTCCACACCGCCTTATGTTAGCCCGACACAAGAAAGGTAAATTTATTGCCGTTGAACAGTATATCAAGGGCACAGAAGGGTTGAAGTAAAATTTTGTTGGCAAATACAGTTGTTGCTTTCCGTCACGAAGTGGCAAAATATGAACCCCGGGAAAAGCGAAGCGACACCCTGTATTACATACTTGCGCTAAGCAGTTCCACCACGCGTTCGTTTTTCAACTTGATCGCTTTGTCCAGAGCAGATTCATTGTTGTTGTCCTTGACGTTAACATCCGCTCCTTGAGAAAGCAAGTATTTTATTAGCTCGTACTCGACATAATCAGCTGTCCCTCTTGACGTATTACGTCTTGTATATTCCTCATTTGGATCTGCGGCAATCACGGCGTACATCAGCGGTGTCATACCGTCTTTGTCGCAATCATTGACAGATAATTTTCCTTTTTCAACAAGATTAGCCGCGACGCGAGCTTCCTGTATCCAAGTTCGATTTGCACACAAAGCAAACAATGGTGTCCAACCTATCGAATCAACAATGTCAAGCTCTGCGTCATGCTCCACTAAATACCAATAAATAATAGGTTTCCGATCACTTTGTGCAGCTGCATAAAAAATCGCAGTCCTGCCGTCTTTGTCTCTGTCATTAACGTTAACACCTTCTGCGATAAGGAAATCCATCGCACCTGCATCCCAATAATAATCCGTTTGTTTTTCAAAGAAAGTAAAAAGCAATGATTGATCTTTATTGTTTTTTGCAGCAAAGTGTGGATATTCTTTCAGTAATTGCTCTATTTCGACTTTCTTTGATTCCCAAGAAAAATCATCTATGCTACTGAGGCGCGACACAAATTTATCAAATTTGTCCTCTTCTTCATCTATTCTATTAGTTTTTTCAGCTGCATTTATAACGACTGTGTCAGCAAATGGACAAACGGAAAAATGTACACGCCAAAAAGCAACAAAAATGATAATTAATGTCAAAAAGTTGCGATTCATAGTTTCTTCTCCTAATTGTTGGACACCATTACTTACGTTTTCAAGAAATTTTTTAGTTCAACAAACCTATCAACTTTTTCGCAAACGTCATTATACCAAACCACTGGCATTATTTGCAATAAAAATTTTAGCAGTACCGCGTTTTTTTATAAATTCAGACATCTTCGCTCAAATGGCAAAAATGGACGCTGTTGTTTTGATTTCTCCAAAAGGGTAGCTCAAAGAAACGATAAGAACTGGTACCGCGATTGAACTTAAACGGAAAACCCAAGAAAAGTAGAGGATAGTTGCATGCTGAAACATGTATATACACGCCGACTGGATTATTTTTCGCACAGTTTTCTCATGATTATTTCCGCCGATTCGAGAACGCTCCTCGGTAATTCATCTTCCGGCAACGTTCTCGGTAAATGAGTCGATCTCTTTTTTGGGCGAATTTCCTGTGTCTCTGTATTTATCACGCAAGTTCGCTCCAGCACTCGAAAGGTGTCGTTATTGATTCGTCGGTATCGTTCATCGTTTCTTAACGTCTGCTTGTCCACATCAGTAATATCTTCTGGTGACAAAAACGTCAGCACGACGCCGTTTCCATTGCAAATCAAGAGAAACCATTGTCTTTCGAAATAGCAGGCCAACCGTTCATCTTGCAGTCGAATCGAGTATTTCGGATTACTTATGGCCAGTTCGAACGCTTCCCACCGCTTCTTCGAGAAGCTGATACCGTACCGTTCAAAAGCTCTAATCTTTGCATGAAGTGAAATCATTATACGGATTATTTTAGCTGATTTGTCGTTTTACGCGAGTGGATATCGC
Organism: Thermoguttaceae bacterium; assembly: GCA_051660725.1. Classification (GTDB taxonomy): domain Bacteria; phylum Planctomycetota; class Planctomycetia; order Pirellulales; family Thermoguttaceae; genus JAVBSX01. The sequence continues at coordinate 418 of JBOFQC010000246.1, read as the reverse complement.
CAGAAATTTTGGTGTATACTGCCGACTTGTTTTCGAAATATGGAAAAGATATAATTTCAATAAGTAATCACAAAGGAGCAAATTATGCCGAAAGAATCAATAAATCTCGGAGCCCAATTTCGTAGCGAATCTCTGGATGCCGTCGAACAGGAATCCGTTCGCACAACCATTGTCGGAGGCCGCCCGCCCGGCAGTGGCAAACCGCTCGGTCCTCTGCCTCGCGGTATCGAAGTCCTTTTGAAAAAAGCGTCTGTCGATTCGGTTTTTCGGCAATTGCTACTTGAAAATCCCGTCAAGGCCGCTACGTCAATCTGCTTGGAACTCAATCCAGTAGAACAGGCAATGCTGCAAAGCATTCCGGGAAAACAGCTGGAAACCGTGATTAAGCAAACAGTGGTTCCAGAGCCTCAGCGCCGTG
>JBOFQC010000245.1:0-1509 GCA_051660725.1 Thermoguttaceae bacterium | reverse complement strand
TGCAGAGTTCGAATTGCGTCAAGTTTATCCTGAAAACGTTCGGACCAAAATCCGCTGTTGCCGGAAAATTCCTGAATGACGCCGCTTTTTCGCATGACTCGTCAAATTGCTTACCGCTGATTCAACGGTATTTCGTTGCCGTTGTTGTCGGGACGCTTAAACGCTGGTTTCCCGACAACGAATCTGTAAACTCCGAGCTTTTTATACGCCAATATTGTTTTGAACAACTTGGTGAGATTGAAATTCCAGACGAATTCTTTCGAGAATTGCCCGCTCCCGATGAAATAACGGATTATTTCGGACAGCTTTACCAAAGTCTGATTCCAGCGCAGCTGCGTAAAAAACTCGGGGAGTTTTACACACCCGGCTGGTTGGCGGACATGCTCGTGGAAACGGCAACGCAAGGTTTCGAATCGGCAAATTCAGAAGCTGGGCAGGAAAAAAACTTGCCGATACCAATTCTCGACCCCGCTTGCGGAAGTGGCGTGTTTCTCCTTGCCGCTGTGCGAAAGCTGAAAAAATTGGGACTTTCAAACGAAACCATTTTGCAGAATATTGCTGGTTTCGACCTGAATCCAATTGCGGTGTTGACTGCCCGTGCCAATCTTGCGGTTGCGCTCTTTTCGGATATACCGAATAATTACACAGCTGTACGTAAAACAGGTTCATTTACAAAAGCGGAATTATCCAACTTCTGTATAAATGATATTTCCGTGTACGAATGTAATTCGCTTTGGCCCGATTCTTTCACACACCAAAACAGCGAAAACGTAAACGGCAAGAAAACCGATTCGTTCAAAAAAAGGTTTTCATTAATCGTGGGTAATCCGCCTTGGATAAACTGGGACCGATTTAGCGAGCAAGAAAAGGCCGATGTTACCGATTTGCTTAAAGAGTACGGGTTGTTCAACCTGACTGGAAAAGAAGCGAGATACGGCGGCGCGAAAAAAGAATTTGCCGCTCTCATGTTGCTCCGAGCAGCGGATTTGTACTTGAAGGACGGGGGCAAAATCGCCCTTGTGGTTCCGCAGCCGATGTTTCAAACGAACAAGTCGGGGAGCGGTTTGCGTAAATTTTTCATTGAACCGGCAAACATGCCGTTAAAAGTGCTGCGGGTGGATGATTTTTCAAGTATACATGTTTTTTCTGGTGTCAACACGAAAGCGTCAACGATTCTGCTGCGCAAAGGAGAAGCGACAACGTTTCCGGTCCAGTATTTCCGTTGGTCACGTGACACGAATCACGACGTAAATATCGGCTCGAATCGTGAAGTGAATCATGACATGCGGTGTGAAGAAAATTACGCGAAACCAATTGATTCGGATGACACCGCTTCGTCGTGGCAAATTCAGCCGTTTAAACCGCTGGATTCGCCCAAACGTTGTGTAAAGTTGGTAAAATTTACAAATTTACGTGCGTATCTTGGTGCCAACACTGGCGGAGCAAACGGCGTTTTTTGGGTAGAAGTATTAAAACAGACGGCAAACGGAAATATACTTATTCGGAACA
>JBOFQC010000244.1:0-2098 GCA_051660725.1 Thermoguttaceae bacterium | reverse complement strand
GTTTAATGAAGCAAACGGTTGGATTGGTGTCGAGTTGTTTTACTTGTGGAAAAATCAAGCCGACAACTTTTTTGCGGTTGACGCTGAGTTCTTCACCGTCAAGTAAAAACTTCACCGTTTCTTGGCCGACTTCCTTAATAATTCCAGTGAATTCATCAAGAGTATCACTTCCTACAATAAGGCGGTCATCAGTAGATTGTTTTTGTAGCAGTCGTTTCCAGTCAGACGTAAGTTCTAGCAGTGAAGCCGGTTCAGTAGGAGCCGACGCGGGTGTTACACCGCTTTCTTTTTTTGTCACAGAAACGAACCGCACGAAATGAATCCGCTCAATTGGCAGCGTCTGGCTTTTGCCGGACAAATTCGTGACGGAAGCGGTTTTCCCGTCAGAGGAAAAAGCTGACGCCAATATTGTCGAACCGTCGAATAGATTCACAACGCAGGAAGCGGCAGCAGTTTCGGAATCTGTTGGTGAGACAACGCCTTTGTTTTCCGCATCTTCCGCATTACCTTCCTGCTTAATAAAAAGCATCTCCAATAATGAATCAGCGGCGAAATCTTTGGTTTCAGAGCCGTTGCCGCTGGTTCCGTTTACAGGCTCGGCGGTAACGCTGATTTTTTGCGTGTCACAGCAATGCAGTTTACCAGAAAATTCAGTACCGTTTATGTCCGTAACTCTAACCTCACCTGTTACGGCAAAAGTAACAGGCGTAAAGAAATATAAACATACTAGAATAAAACTTTTAAACTGCATAAATTCTGTTATGCCGAAACATAATTAACCGGAACATAATTAAACAGCCAATTGCTTGGCAAGAGTAACGGCAGTGCTTGCGTTTTCGCTGTAACCGTCTGCACCGATTTCTTTTGCGAATTCAGCGGTAACAGGTGCGCCGCCGATCATGACTTTCGATTTGTCGAGCAGACCAGCTTCACGGAGTGCGTCGATTACTTTTTTCATCTGCGGCATTGTCGTGGTTAGAAGAGCGGACAAAGCGATAATTGATCCGTCTTTTTCTTTTGCGGCAGCGACGAATTTTTCTGCGGAAACGTCAACTCCGAGGTCGACGACTTCAAATCCACCGCCTTCCAGCATGGAAGCGACGAGGTTTTTGCCAATGTCGTGCAAGTCACCTTGGACTGTACCGATAACAACGCGTCCGATTTTTTCCACTCCGCTTTGTTTTAGAAGAGGATTAAGGATTTTCATCGACTCCTGCATTGCACGTCCTGCGATAAGGAGTTCGGGAACGAAAAATTCGTTGCATTCGAATTTTTGTCCGACGTCTCCCATTGCGGGAATCAGATGCTCTTCCATAATAACTTGCGGACTAACACCTTGGCTGATGTAGGCTTGTACTTCGGCTACTGCGGATTTCAGATCGCCATTAACGATTGCTTCAAAAAGAGCTGAGTTTTGCGACATTGTATTGCGTTGGATAATGTGAAAAATACGTTAAAATCCCGCTTGTTCGCGGTCTATCCTATTAAGATTGTACACGAAATGTGTATTAAATGAAATACCCCTGATTATTTCATTTTTGGGTTCGGCGATTCACTCGCCAACCTCGCCACTAACGTCCCCTCGCCACACACACATCTGGACAACGGGGGTTGGAGAGTGTAGGATAAACGGGAATGGAAGGATCTACCGTAAACTTGCGGGAGATCATTAGCGGTTTGTTTTCTAATGAGATATACATCCGCGAAATCTCCACGCTTAAATCTGGCGGCACCGTTGCTCTGGACGGTGTTTGGGGTAGTAGCTGCGCTGCAATTGCCGTCGCTGTTGCTGACGAGCTGGAAAATAACGGCTCGATAAGACCAATTCTACTGGTTCACCCAACCGTTGATGTAATCGACAAGTCGGCAGACGACCTCGCTCTTTTCGCAAATTCCGATTCGAAAATCCGAACTTTTCCGTTTTTGCAACAGCTTCGGTTCCGTGAGACCGAAAATGACGCTAACCGTTCTCAAAACTCGGAATTGTCTGAATTCGAGTTCTCCAAACTTAATTCGTCGGCGACATACGATTCCGCTTCCGATTCGTCGGAGCTTCCTGCACCGACGCCGGAAATTGACAGTTTCGGCATTCTTTCGG
>JBOFQC010000243.1:0-3111 GCA_051660725.1 Thermoguttaceae bacterium | reverse complement strand
GACGCCAAAAAAATCACTGACGACCCGGCATTTAGTGTTTACGTTCGAAATAAACGACTGGATATTTCACAAATTGTAAACTCGAACCGAAGCATTTTCGAGAGAACTTTGCAACCAGGTGATCTGGTTCATGCTGATTATATGGTCATGAAATTAAGCATGCTAAACCGACGCGATCTCAATCCGAACGACTGTTATAAAAGCATTGTGAAAAATAAAGATTTGATCTCTTTATGTCTTAAAGGTGATGTTTATGATAGGCAAATACAACACAGCACAGGAGTCGATTATAACAATTACATAAATGTAACTGTAAAAGATTGTTTACAGGTCATTCTTGACGCCAAAAGGATGACTCCGAATGCAATTGCAAATATTATCAACGAATCAAGTGACATTGATTTGATACTTGAAGTTTCGTCTTCCTTAAAAGCATTGGGACACAACGAACAGGCAACTCAGTTGTATAAAAAAGCGAAAGACATTTATCCGGACCTTGTAAAAGCCGCGAAAAACGAGAATAATGTTTCACAGCTTTTTGTCGCAAATAACAGTTTGCTCAAATATTATGCTGAAACCAAACAGTATGACGCCATGATGAAGCTGCTGGACGAAATACGCGAAGATGCGAAAACCGACGTAGAAAACAAAACCAGCTTTGCACAAATGCACGATTCTTGGATGTACATGTGGAATGACGGTGTTGGAAACGTTATGAAAACTCTTCTCTTGAAAGGAGAAATTCATAACAGCATAAAAGGTCTTGAAAAAGCAATTGACGACAAGAGTCTGAACTATTATCTTCTGTCAGCAACAGAAGAACTGGCAAAAGCCGGCAAGAAAGCTGAAGTCGAGAAAATTTTCGACTTGAATATTCTAAGTGATGATGAGAAAACTGACACCTTGTATTATCTTGCGCTGCTTGCATGTAAAAATCGCACGCCGGAACAACAACGTGAAATTTTACGGACGCTACGAAAACCAAGTGGTGACAAGTACTATTGGTATCTGCCCGACAATATAAAAACCAAGAACGACTTTGCTCTTAAGTTATTGAGTGCAAACGATTTGGATGGCGCAAAAGAAGTGCTTGATGTCGTGGACGCCAAGATGCGTGACCAATTGTCTCGCAATTGTAACAATAATGAAATGTTTAATCTCGCGGAATGTTTGCTTACTCGTTATCAGAAAAATTTAAAAAATGATAATCAGGCATTCCTGGCGTCGTTAGACAACCAGATATCAAGGATAACACTCTCGCTCGCGTATGCTGAGCAGATTATTACTAACACGACTCCAGGCGATACCAAAGCAAAGCAAGACGTGCGTGAGTTACTGCAATTCGTTTACCAAGAGATTATGAAGCTTGATATCAATCCTGGAGAAACACAAGTGCCAAACAGTAGTGACAGAATCGCATTTACGTACCGCAATGAGATGATGTGGTATTTGATTGGCATTGCTTTGTTTTCAAACGATTTTGAACTGGCAAACAAATGGTTGGCTGAGTCACGAGAACTTGACGCCAAACTACCCAAGACAGATCACAAAATCTTGATGAAACATTTTGAATACGCTGGTGCCGATCTACATGACACACTTTGGATGCAAACCTGCGTGAGATTTTTGAATTACGATAAGGGTGATAAATATGACGCCGCAATTATTGCCGCTGGCGAGATAAATGATCCACTTTCACGTTACAGTGCTTTTGAGTCGTTGGCTTTCAAAATGTTGTGGGAAGCACGTCAGAAACAGAAAAATAAATGAAAACAATTTATAACTACACAAAATAATTTGACTACATTCTTGTCTACTGCAACTCGGCACAAATTGCATGTTTTCCAATGTCGGGAAAACGGAAGATATTCAGAGCCAAACATTAATAAATTCTGGAAACGAGCCGACCAACGGGAGGGGGTGCATTTTACGCGAAGTGCACCGCCATACCGGGCTCCGGTATAACGACAACGCCGTTTCCTGAGAATATCAGTAACACAATACTTTGAGATAAAGCATCATGAAAAAAATAATATTTACTCGCACGACAATTTTGAGTCGGTATGCAAACCAAACAGGCGCATACATCCGAGACTTTTGCGGCTCCGTTTCACAAGCTCTGAAAAATCATGGGTTTAATTTTTCCAAAACATCAGTAATGATTTCTATCCTGAGCGTTGCTTTATTTACCTCAGGAGAAGAACGTTTTGCACTTGCTGATGAGTCTGAAACAACCACTCTACGACAACCAAACGGAGAATTTGATATTGTAAAGCCAGCAGCGGATTCGTTGCCAGAACTCCCTAAACCGGATTATAGTGGTGTCAATGACAAATACAAAGGTACGCAACTCGTAGAAGCACTTGAAAAAATACGAAACACATATAACACGTATAGATTAGATGAACCTTCTCAAAACATGGAATTACAGTTTAGGACAAGAATTCCTAACAACAATTTTGGTCCGGCTACAATTGCGGCGGACTATATTCTTATGTTAAAAGAAGCTGGCATGACAAACGAAGCAGAAAAAATACTTGCCGTTTTTCGTGATGTACATCTTAAATCGAGTATTATGTTTTCGCGGATGAATATTGCAGCAGCAGCCACGCCAACGCAAAGTGTAAGTAGCGATTTTAGTCGAACAAATAATGAAGCCCAACCGAAACCGCTAATAACAGTTGGAGATTACGTAACTCAGGTTTCTCTTTTCGAGACAAAAAATCAAGCGAAGTGGAAGAAAACGTCGAATGAGCTTGCTACTGACTTGATTTCTATTTTGCCTGATAGTGATGGTTATTACACAGCGATTGACAGCTACGTTAGCACCTTCCCGTATAAAAGATATTCGCCTTACGTCGTTGGGTCTGGAGTAAACGTTAGCGCTATAATAATTGATACGGATGCCTCATCACAAGCAAAAACCGACAAGCAGAAATATACCAGTTACTTTGATCTACTAGACGATTTCATACAGTCGAGTGCTGTGAGTTTGGACGAAATCATGCAAAAGCTAGACAAGTCTGACACCAGTTTCATGCCGAACATGAGTAAAGAACTTTGCGGATACGCGATTATTCTTTATCACAGTGGTTACAAAGACGATGCTGA
>JBOFQC010000242.1:0-1991 GCA_051660725.1 Thermoguttaceae bacterium | reverse complement strand
CACCACCGCCGGTGCGAGGAGCTCTTTCGCGTGCTTCGTTCACTTTGAGCGGACGGTCGTCGAGTTCTTGACCATCCCATGCGTCAATAGCAGCCACTGCTTCTTCACGATTACCCATTTCGACGAAACCAAACCCTTTGGAGCGTCCTGTCTCATGATCGGAAATAATATCGACAGAATCAACTGTACCGAACTGTTCAAAAGCAGCTCTTAGACCATCTTCGTTGGTACGATACGACAGGTTGCCAACGTAAATCTTCATATTAATTACCCTTCCTTGCCGCTTTGAGAACAAAAAACACCGAATATCACCTCAAAGCAGCAAGAGAAAAACATTCGTGACACAGAGCAAGGATGTGCCATCCTATCAAAATGGAGGCGGCGGGAGTCGAACCCGCGTCCCGAAAGCCGTTCCAGACAGGCGTCTACGTGTGTATTCGATTATTTGAATTTAATCATTGCGAGCCCTTATCGACTACGGTTTCGCGCTGACGATTCGAAAACAGTTTTTAATCCTCGATGTATCCGACGTGATCGAGAACGATCCGAAATTACGTCCGAAGATTACACCACTTCGGCGGCAGTGCAAGTTCGGGGCTACCTTTTCTTAGGCGGCCAATGCCAATTTAGGTTCGGCAATTAAAATTATAGTCTGCTTTTTACGTGGCCTGCTGACCAACCACGACACGCAACCTGAACTTCCCTAGCCCGGTCGAACCCAGTTCGCCCCCCTAATAGTCACCTTTTTTCAAAAACCATTAATTTTTCAAAAAAGAAACCTACATGAGAGTAAACCATCAGTTATTTTATAGATATAACGTCGAGTAGTCAACCCCAGTCAAACCACCACACAAGAGAACAAAACCGACCATGTTCAAGTTTCACGGAGTAGTCCGAGTCGTTTGGCAGTCGGACGTGGGTAGGTTAAGTACTTTTTCCGTATTTCACGCAACGTCCGTTCTCACGTTCCATGCACCCAGAACATTTCGGCGTCTTCGACCACTTTATGTGCGTATGAGTATTCGTTTTAGACACCACACACATCAGGTATGCCGTCCCCCAAACAAAGTGTGCGGCATCTAAAAAATATAAATGCCCATCCCCTTTAAGTGCTTTATTTACAGCAGGTTTTAACTTTTTTTAGAAACTCCTCCTGTTCTTCGATATTCGCTTTTGCTGGAACTTGATCGGTCTTGATATACTTGAGACCGATTTTTTTCATGAAAACTTTGACTCTTGTTTCGCTTCGAGTGATGCCAGTAAGTTGTTTGATTCTTGTGACGGCTTCCTTCGCTGAGCCGACAGGTTTTGTCATTAAGTTTTCTAAAATGGTGCTCTGGTGTTTATCTAATTCGCTCGCTGGACGGTAGTGATTTCTGGTAGTAATGGCATAAATTCCACCATCGAGAAACAATCGAAAAACAGAGCGTACCGTTCGTTCACTTTTGCCTGTAATTTTACAAATTGTTTTTGTGCCAACGACGGGATCGACATTAAATGCTTTGTGCCATTTTAATTCGCTCCCAACTACTGGTGGTTTATACATTTTCCCGTTACGGAATGATTTGATCCCAAGTTAAGCTTATTTCTGTAATAGACTTCGAGGTCGTTATGGATATGGTCCCACTGATAATACTCCTTTTTGGAACTATTTAGACCATTGGTTTTCGTTTTTCCTTTATACGTCTTAAGATTTTCCCTTACTTTCGACTCTGATTTGGTGACATTGGGAAAATTTTTTGTACCCGTTCACGGATTTTGCATATATTTTATGCAGAAGAAGATGCGAGGGCGGCACGGCAAGAAATTGTTACATTGGTATCAACGTTGGTGGTTTGCCACCATAAAGACAGGTCGAAACACATTCACGAAGGAAGTCCATCAGGTTTCGTCCCTGCTTGCGACATGTTGACACCACCGTCCAAAAGCGTTCGTTCCATTCATTTCCAGCCTCGCTCCGAACGCCCTGCGTTACATGACGATCCCGTACC
>JBOFQC010000241.1:0-4006 GCA_051660725.1 Thermoguttaceae bacterium | reverse complement strand
TATCTTTTTCTCACCTCGGAATTTCTGAGTTTTCCGCCCGGATTCCTTCCGTTATTTGGAGCATTGGTTCGCTTTTGCTGGTATACCAGATCGCTTTGCGGCTTTTCGGTAGAAATATTGCATTACGTACGTCATTAATTCTTGGCAGTTCGCTAATGTTTTGCGTTGAAGCCAGAGCTGCGACGCCCGATGCCGCACTTCTGTTTTGGATCAATGCGGCAATGTTTTTCTACATTTTCGGCACATTCAAAATTCCAGACTTACCTAGTCAACATTATCAAGATGCGTTAAATAATCATGAGAATGCTTTAAGCTCAAACCAAAAAACTGCATCAAGCACAGATTCGCAAAACGTACCTTTTCCGGTTTTACGTAATGCAGATAAATTCTTTCCGCAGTCTTTTCCTTATGTATTTGGTATGTACGCGTCAATGGGAGTTGCCGTTCTCGCAAAGGGACCGATTGGATTTGTGTTGCCCACAACTGTAATCGGATTGTTCATCATTATTATTTCGGCGTCAACTGGCGAGCGGTACAAAAACCAAGGTTCTGTAATAAAGAAATATCTTTTATATTTTCGAGATACTGTTATTCAGATGCGGCCAATAACGGCAATTTGCGTCATTTGTCTCGTCGCAGCTCCGTGGTACATTGCTGTTGGGCTTAAAACAGATTGGGAGTGGGTAAGAGTATTCATTTTCAAGCACAATATTTCACGCGCTCTCGGACCGATGGAAGGCCACGCTGGTATCCCGTTGATTTTCGAGTTTGGCGCTATACTTTTTGGCACTTTTCCGTGGTCGCTGTTTTTTATTCCAACCTGTTTGGACGTTTATAGACGGTTAAAAAAAGGCAGTCCATATTACACCGGCCTGCTTTTTGCGCTGTGTTGGTGTTTTATCGTATTACTGATATTCGGTATCGCGGCAACGAAACTGCCAAATTACGTAGCGCCGCTTTTTACTGCGATTTCAATGATATATGCGGTGTTCTATTACAACTGGAGCCGTGAAAATGAACTTGTCGGGAAATTCTGGACGCCACTTGCTCTTGCGATTCTGGTATTCATTGGTTTGGTCGGACTCATTGCACTTCCGATTGCTTCCGCGATTTTCCTACCGGGTGAATATCTGCTGGCTGTAGTAGGTTTGGTTCTGTTTGTTGGTGGTGGCGTCAGTTTTTACGTTTGGAAAAATGGAACACGAAAGAATCTTGATCGGACGCTACAAATAATTTTTGTTATGTTTCTGATGACTGTTTTTTATTGGGGAGCGTACAGGGTGTCGACTCACCAACAATATGTCGCAACATTCAATAAGATAAGTGAAATATGCAAAGATGACAAACCGAAATATGTTTCGTGTGTGTTCCACGAACCGAGCTGGGTTTTCTACTCAAATGGTCCGGTTCCAACAATTTCCGAAGAGGATTACGAACAGCTTGAGTTGTTTTTAACCGAAAATCCGAAAACAGGCTTCGTGATAATTAGCGTTGAAGATTTCGATTCGGAGATGCAAAAGCGGTTTCCGCAGCTTGTAGAAGTGACTTCTTTTCCGTATTTCCTACGCAACAACGGAATAAAGATGTTGGTTCTTGGAAATTCTCTTTACTATCAGCGGTGAAAAAATACCGGGACTTAATATTCCGTATTATCAGACAAATCGACAAAAGTCACGAGCCGCTTTTTTCTGTAATCACCGGGTTTTTCGGCAAATTTTTTGAGAAACAACGAGGAAAAATGCGAAACGCTATTTAATCCGACCCGTTTCGTTATGCTTCGAATGGTCAAGCGTGAATTTATTAGTAACTCCGCAGCGTATTTGAGTTGCGTTTCAATGATTTCTTCGTGTATCGTTTTATTAAAATGCTTAACGAAGCGACGTTCAAGCGTTCGACGCTGAATACCGATTTGGTTGACAACATCCTGAACTGAAATGCCGTGGCAAGCATGTTGCCTTATGAATTGTAAGGTTTTAACGACAAGCAAATCAGGAACGACGAGAATATCAGTAGAGCCTCGTACAATTATCCCACGAGGAGGAATTATTATTGGTTTTTTCGGTAATGAGTTTCCGCACATCAGTCTATGTAATAACGCCGTTGCTTGATATCCGATTTTCTCTTGATTTTGAACGACACTGGTAAGTGTCGGATTCGACATATTACATTGTAATTCGTCATTATTCACACCGACAACAGCGACGGATTCAGGTACTCTGATTCCGGATCAGTTACATGTTTGTAATACACGAACTCCGGCAAGATCGTAACAAGTGAGAATACCGACCGGTTTGGGCAGTTCATGGAGCCATTTTTCCAACACCGAATGGTCTGTCCCCCACGAAGACAGTGCATGTTCATCATCATGCAATTCGTAAACAGAACAGTTACCAACATAGTCGCAAAAAGCATCACGACGTATTTCGGAAAATGGCCGTCCTTTTATTCCGACGAAAGCAAAATTTTGGAACCCACAAGATTTCAAATGTTCAGCCGCCAAAATAGAACAAGCAGCGTGGTCGGAATAAACCGTCGGCAAACCCAGATGCCTTTTCTCACTTAGGTCGACAATTTTTGCTCCGTTCTTCGCACATGTCTGGAGTGCTTGTTGGCAGCTTTCGCCGCTTCTGTCGCGTACAATAATTCCGTCTCCTTTCCAATCGCCAAGCCAGGAAGGAGGTGAGGAATCAAGCGTACGCTCTTCGAAAAAGATAGTGAAACAAGGATTTTCTCGAACGTAATTACATATTCCGCGAATAATTCCTTGGCCGTAACTGTTCATTGTCTCAACGATGACGGCAATTTGAAATCGTTTAGTTTGCGAGTTTTGTGTTTGCATAGTATTACGATTATACAAGAAAACTTTTCTTTTTGCACTTCGTATACAATCAAAATGTCGCAAAATCAACTATACTGTGTCGTAAAAACGTACTTTTTACATTTGACTCGTATAAAACAAAGGTATATTATTGATATGTTGAAATCTACTAAGCGTCATAATTTATGTAATTCTGGATTTTGTTGTTTGTGTTTTTTATTTTTAAGAGAGGATATATTATGAAAACAAAAAGAAGTCATCTTAAAAATGGCAAGAGACGTTTGTTAAGCGGGTTTACGCTCGTCGAACTGCTCGTTGTAATTGCTATTATCGGAATCCTTATTGCACTGCTTTTACCAGCAGTACAAGCGGCTCGTGAAGCGGCCCGCCGTATGCAGTGTACGAATAAATTGAAACAGATAGGACTGGCCGTACATAATTTTCACGATGCGATGAACGCGCTTCCTCCAAGTTCTGTTGGTGAAAATCGTGCGTCAACGCACATTCTTTTGCTACCTTATCTTGAACAAACAGCAGCATATGAGATTTTCAATTCACTTCCAAGTGGTTTGGCAACAAACCTTAACCGAATCACAACAGGTTCGGCACCGGTTTGGGACGAAGTGTTTACTCCAGAACAACGAAATGCGTTAAGTTCTATTAGTTTGTTTTCATGTCCAACGCAGCGAGGCGGATCAAACAATGTAGTGGGTGGTGATTATAAACCTGGCCCGATAGGAGATTATTGTATTGTTGTCGTCACTCCAGATGGAACTTACGCAGATGTACGAACAGCTCCTTCAATGGGCGCAATGTATTGGTATCAATTTAATGCGTGGCACTGGGATAACGGACGTGATTACAAATGCAACGCTGGTCCGTTCTTACGGTCTACAACTAATGGTGTGCCAGATGCGTGGAATGACGCTAATTTCGTTGGCTGGAAATGCGGACCAGCTATTTCCAGATGGTCTGATGGAACTTCTAACCAGTTGGTTTTCGGTGAAAAACATATTCCAAGTGGAAAAGTCGGCGTTTGTGATGGCACGATTTCGCCCGTTGGTGGAATTGACCGTGACAATCGATGGGATTGTACCTATATGTATGGCTCGTATACAAAACTTTGTTTCAACTCTCACTCTCGAGGAATAGCCTGGAATGATCCAACTGACACACACGAAACATTCA
>JBOFQC010000240.1:0-1624 GCA_051660725.1 Thermoguttaceae bacterium | reverse complement strand
AGGTGGAAACGGAGCGGTAGCAAATATTTTTTGAATTGCCGTTCCATCTACAATGAGAAACGTTTGTCCATCAGGAGAAAAGCACGGTTTAAAATAGTAGGATTGTTCTGCATTTTCCGGCAATACAATTGAAACAAATTGTTCCTCATCAAGCGGCACAGTACGGGACACCCTAAATCCACGAATGACAAAAGGGAGGATTATCAAACAAACAATGATAATCACCGCAAAAAATCGTTTTTTCTGCATGAGATGAATATAGGTTTTAAGGTTGATATACCATAAACGGGTTGGAATTGATCTTTCCAACCTGTTTACAATCGACTGTCCGCAAGCGTAAAAAGCGACGAGCGTCATGACAAACTGTCAACGAAGGGGCCTCCCGTAGTGATGGGCTGCCATAATCCCGGTGTGAAAAAGATCAATTTATCTCCGCTTGCAGAATATATCAGTAGCCATATCTTGGGTAACGGCAAGCAAAACATGGCTCGCATACATTTAGATAACACTCTTCACATACCCACAAATAACACTCTTCGCACACCCATACATAACAAGGGCCGCATTCGGTCGAAGCAACGGAAAATTCAGTATTCATCAACTGTGTAACCGCCACAATGGGGAGCGCGGATACGAGCATGGTTTCCATAAACTTCCTTCGAGTTGGCGAACGAAGATTTCTCTTTGCGTCTTCTTCAACTTTTTTCTTTAAATGGTCAAAAGTCTCCTGTTCTATCTGTAATTCTTCAGATGTGTTGTCGCACGCAACAGAATCATCCTGCAATTTCATAATAACTCCTCATTTGTACTGCCAGAAAAACAATATTCTCCCAAACTTCCCAGTCACTCCTGTATTCTACCAGAATCGAATGCCCGTGTAACAGTGGTGTGTCAATGGGGGTTGCAAGAAAAAAATTATTTTTGTTCAAAAAAATTTTCTTTGTTACTGTACATTCGGACGACGGCCTTTTGCGGATGCAAATCAAATCGCATGCTTTATTTCCCCGCACTTTTAATCACTACCCCCCCAAAGGAATGGTGACAATTCCTAGCGGATTTTTGCATGTCCAAATGCCCCAATCAACACGCAACTCCACGAACCATTCCCTAATATATCAAAAAAAAAAAGGTGTCAATGGGTGTTGCAAGAAAAAAATTATTTTTGTGTCAAAAATTTTTTCATAATGATTCCTCGTGTGATATAATCTTATCGGAGAGTCCTGTTTGCAGTTTATATTGAGGGAACATGCACCTCGGGGCTAACGCATCAAAACATGAATTCATTGTTAGTTTGGTTGAAATAAGCGTTTCAGGCAAACATAACAGCCGGAAGGAAGCGCAGCGTACTGACGGTTTGTAACATTTTCATTGCTCAGTTGTCCCAAAATACCACCGTCAATACGGTGCTTCGCACCTCCTTTTCGGCTTCTATTTTACCCATTTTGCCAACATGCCTTCCCAAATTAACAAAATTTTGATGCGTTAGCCCTAGTGCTTTGTTAATCTAAAAACTTTGGATACAGTGATTCGAGTTTTATTCTTGCGTTATCTACTGTGAAGTGCCACTGGACACCCTTTTGATCTGCATTACGTGCGTTGGCCCAAGACTCAACCGCCATTCGTA